>DXLM01000066.1 GCA_019414725.1 Bacteroides sp. | reverse complement strand
GCCGCGGGGCTTTCTTTTTTTGCATGAGGGCAGAAAAAACGCCGCCGGCTCCGGGGAGCACGGCGGCGGAAGCGTTTCAATGTACCAGGGTGTTCATTCCTTCCACGATCCTGCCGCAGGAGAAGACGCACTTGATGCTGATGTCCTTGTCGATGATGAGGATGTCCGCATCCTTGCCCTTCTGGAGAGTGCCCTTCGACGAGTCGATGCCGATAAGCTTCGCCGGAGTTTCTGAAGCCATACGGACAGCATCTGCAAGAGGTATAGCGGCTTTTTTTACCATTTCTATGATGTTCTGGAGACGGTCTTAAAACGTAGCAATTAAACAATAGATTGGGGATTTGCTTTTCAAGTGATTTTCTTGTATTTTTGTTTTAAACCTGATTCTTATGGATACGATTGTTATCAATGATTTATTCTCGGCAATATTCAATGTGTTGTATTTCGCTGTGATATTAGCAACGATTTTTATTGTTATTTTGGATAATCGTAATCCTGTTAAGACAATGGCGTGGATTTTAGTCCTTTTTTTTCTTCCAATAGTAGGACTTGTTTTCTATTTCTTTTTCGGGCAAAATACGCGTAAAGAAAGGCTGATTAGCCGTAAGGGATACTCTAGGTTGAATAAGCGTCCTTTAGCCGAATATCAGGCTCAGGAATCGTTGAAGGAGCAGACTGGTAAAAGTCATTTAATGTCCTTCTTCACTCGTGTCAATAATGCATGGGCATTTGGTGGAAATACAGTAAGTATTTATACAGATGGCTATTCCATGCTACAGGCTTTAATGCATGAAATCAGTTTGGCACGGCATCATATTCATTTACAGTTTTACATATTTGAGGATGATGCTATTGGACGTTTATTGCGTGATCTGTTAATTGATAAAGCAAGACAAGGGGTGAAAATCCGTTTGTTATATGATGATGTGGGATGTTGGCGGGTAGACTCTATGTTTTATGACCAGATGCTGTGTGAAGGCATCGAAGTGCAAAGCTTTTTAAAGGTCCGTTTCCCTCGATTCACCAGTAAAGTAAATTATCGAAATCATCGCAAAATAGCCATTATTGATGGTCGTATCGGATTTATCGGAGGAATGAATATTGCAGAGCGATATATAAAAGGCTTCTCTTGGGGCATATGGAGAGATACACATGTACGTATGGAGGGGAAAGGGGTATATGGCTTGCAAAGCGCTTTTTTGACAGACTGGTTTGCTATTGACCGAACTCTGTTGACGTCTGCTGAGTATTTCCCTAAGATGAAAGATAATGGAAGTGCCATTGCACAAGTAGTAACGTCCGATCCTGTAGGAGAGTGGCATGAGATTATGCAAGGGCTGATGAAAGCAGTATGTAGTGCTCGGCATTATTTTTATGTTGAAACTCCCTATTTCCTTCCAACGGAAGAGGTTATGACTGCTCTTCAAATAGCAGCTTTAGGAGGTGTAGATGTACGTATTATGCTGCCTAAGCGTGCCGATACGTTTATAACGCATAAAGGTTCTCTATCATATCTGGATGAGCTTATGAAGGCTGGAGTGAAGGTCTATTTATATAAGAAAGGTTTCTTGCATTCTAAGCTGTGGGTTTCTGATGACGAATTTGCTTCGGTTGGATCGACGAATATGGATTTCCGCAGTTTTGAGCATAACTTTGAAGCCAATGTCTTTTTTTATGATAAGGACACTGTAAAAACGCTGAAAAATGTCTTTTTAGACGATCAAAAACATTGTCTGTTGTTATCACGTAAAATATGGGAACAGCGTTCGTGGAAAAATAAAGTAATGGAATCGGTTGTACGTTTATTAGCGCCTTTATTGTAGAAGGGTAAGATGAATGCAGGATATAAAAACTATCACAGCTTTTTCGTGTGATTTACATAAAACAGCCTTATCAGTTCCATCTTTCAGGATAATGATAAGGCTGTTTGTATATTCTTTATTTATTAACGGAAGAATGAGAAATTTACACTTCCATAATGTCGATGTTCTATGAAGTGCGGATGGTTCTCGAAATTTTGGTCTTTTCCATGCTCCAGAACGAAGATTCCGTCTTCTTTCAATAGATTATACTCAAAAATTTTATCAGGTATTGTTATCAGCTCTTTTAAAGCATATGGAGGATCTGCAAATATGAAATCGAACTGTTCATTGCATCTCTCTATGTATTTAAATACATCTCCACGAAGAGGAAGACATTTGTCTGTTTTTACTTCATTCATTACTTTACAAATGAAGGCATGATGCTGTGGATCTTTCTCTACTGAAATAACGCGTTCACATCCGCGAGAAACAAGTTCTATACTGATACTACCTGTACCGGCAAAAAGGTCGAGTACTGTCGTTCCCTCAAAATCAATGTAATTGTTTAATACATTGAAAAGATTTTCTTTTGCAAAATCGGTTGTCGGACGAGCTTTGAAAGTATGAGGGACATCAAAGCGGCGCCGTTTGTAAATGCCACTGATTACTCGCATATAAGTAAAGCTTGTATGTCAAACGGAATATCTTCTATACGTGAAGTGTGTGACGTATTGAATTCCGCTTGAGGATTAATAATAAAGATTCGTCGAAGATATTCTTTAAGCTGGTTTTGTACTTGCTGACGATAAGCTACATTGTCTCCTGTAAGATGTAATTCATCATGTTCCTGATCATACCCTAATTGTTTCCATATGTTCAGCAAATAGTAACTGCAATCACCAGTATTGTTTATTGTATAAGAATTTGCCAATTGTAATCTGCCCTTATCCAAGGCAAATGTATCCATACTATTCCCATGAATATTGGCATATAATTTCTTGTTGTTGCCCAGTTTACTACGATTTGTAAGATATTCTATTTGTGGACTTATTGTAGAGAAAAAACGGGCATTAGGAAGTTGTTCTGACAGAAACAAATGTGTTAACTTGTCTATCGTAAACAGAATAACTAAATTACTCTTTCCTAATACGTTGCATAGTATTATTTCATTATTCTGTTTGCGGAAGTTTTGATAGAAGATAGTTTCCATCTGCTCGTCTTCGAATAATTCTAATGGGACAGAGGTATAGCGGGCTGTATGAATAAGAATATTGATCTGGCGATATGTGTATTTTAACTCTGCTGTTTGAGCTAGAAAAGCTTTAACATTTGCAGCCATCGACTGTTGAGTATTGACAGCGAATGTCTGAAAATAGAAATCACATTCTTCTAAAGGGTTATAGACAGAAAAAGAAAATCCATCCGTACTAAGACGGATGGATAATGTATATTGGCTTGATTTTGTAAAATCAATATTACCGTTGGTCATAAATAATTATTCCCAGTTACCAGCGTTGTTATTAGGCTGTTCGATATCACCAACTCTCAAACCGCAATATTTGCCAAGTTTTTCCTGAGTATCTTTCAAGTTGATTAATTCTTGTCTGTTCAAGTCGCTCAGATATACATCATAAGAAACTTGAGCCTGGAATAAGTTCAATGGTGCTCCAGACTTAGTAGTATCTTTGCGGATTGCCATTTCGAATTTAGCTCCGTTTCCATAAGGAACGAAAGACAATGAGTCAGGATTAAATCCTTTGCTGAAAATTGTATCCATTACAGCTACCCACATAGTATCACGACGGAAGTTCTGTAAACCAGCTTTTTCTACTTCACTCCAGTTACCAGTCTTTTTAGCTTTGTTTATCAATTCCATTGCCTTCTTTTCAGTCATACCGTTGTTCAACTGATCGTCAGTCAAAGCACCAACTTTCATAATGAACGGTAATTTTGCTGTTTTTACGAAGTCGATAAGAGAATCGAAACTTGCAGTATATGCACCAGCATGTACTGTACGATATTCCTGCTGTGCTTTACGGATATCGATTAAGCGTGCAATAATAGCGTCTTCGCGGACTTTTTTCTCTTTGTCGAAATTGATAGGACCCATAATACTACCGTAGCAGATGTATACCAAAACAACGGCACAGGCAGCTAACACAAGATTAATAACTGTTTTCATGATAATATTTGTTTTTTTAGTTTATATTCGTAGCGCAAAAATAAAATAAATAACTTGAACCACGTCAAAGTTATATGAACTTTTTATAGGATATTTATGTTAAATAATGATTTATCGCAGCAAATTAAACGAAATTTTTTCTATAAACCAACAAGTGAGCAAGAAATTACTATTGAATCTTTTATAAATTTCTTATTTTCTCCGAAAAGCGATACTATTTTCTTGCTGAAGGGTTATGCCGGAACAGGTAAAACTGCTTTAATCAGCGCGTTGGTAAGGACGCTTGACCAGTTGAAACAGAAGTGTGTATTATTGGCTCCTACTGGTAGGGCTGCTAAAGTCTTTTCTCATTATGCTGGGCATTCTGCATATACTGTTCATCGTAAGATTTATCGTCAGCGTAGCTTTTCTAATGAACTGGATAACTTTGTTATAAATTCCAATCTGCATCAGCATACTTTGTTTATTGTAGATGAAGCTTCTATGATTGCCAATGAGGGACTTTCAGGGGGCATGTTCGGATCCGGACGTTTGTTGGATGATTTGATACAATATGTTTATTCAGGAGAGGGATGCCGGCTAATGCTGATAGGAGATACAGCACAGCTGCCTCCGGTAGGTGAAGAGGAAAGCCCTGCATTGTCTGTACCTATGCTCGAAGGATATGGCCTTGAGGTTATGGAACATTGTCTGACAACGGTAGTACGCCAGGGGCAAGATTCTGGAATATTGTATAATGCAACATTGCTTCGGCAGTGTATAGCCGATGAAGAGTATTTTTCTTTGCCCCAGATCAGGCTAAAAGGATTTTCTGATATAAAAACTATTTCTGGAGGAGAGTTGATTGATGCTATAAATGAGTGCTATGATAAAGTGGGAATGGACGAAACGATGATTATCTGTCGTTCGAACAAACGTGCTTATTTGTATAATAAAGGGATACGTAATACCATATTATATAGGGAAGATGAACTGAACACAGGGGATTTGTTGATGGTGGCTAAAAATAATTATTATTGGGGGACGGAGTGTAAAGAGTTGGATTTTATAGCGAATGGGGATATTGCTGTTGTTCGTCGTGTTCGTCGGATTCGTGAAATGTATGGTTTTCGTTTTGCTGATGTTGTTTTATGTTTTCCAGATTATGGAGATTTAGAACTGGAAGTAAAGATTTTATTAGACACCTTGCATTCTGACTCTCCTGCCTTGACAAAAGAACAGAGCGACTGTCTGTTTCATGCAGTGCTTGAGGATTATAGTGATATAAGCGTTAAGCGTGAACGGATGAAAAAAATAAAGGAAGATCCGTGGTATAATGCACTTCAAGTAAAATATGCTTATGCTGTAACTTGTCATAAGGCACAAGGAGGGCAGTGGCAGCGTGTATTTATTGACCAGGGTTATATGACGGAAGAAATGCTTACTCCAGATTATTTTCGTTGGCTATATACAGCCTTTACTCGTGCAACCGACATTCTTTATTTAGTGAATTGGCCCAAAGAGCAGATTGAAGAAGAGTAGTTTGATTATATTACGATGGGTCTTGAGTTCTATAGATATTTGTTTTGCACTGAGTTTTTGGATAAATAAGAGCTGTGAGTTCTTTAAGAATTGTGTGGAGTAATTTGTACGTTGATGGTTTCTAGGATTTTTGCAAATACTGCCTTTTATGGCAGTGTTTAACTATAATGCATCTACTAAGTGATGTAATCTGAAAATCTTATATTGAATTTTTATTCCTGATATTTGGGAGATAATGATTTGTTTGACAGTATGCTAATAAGTGTTTCTCATAGTCCCTAAAAAATAAGATGAAATCTTATGGAAAATGTCTTGGTGATATAATGGAAGACTTTGTATAAATTTTCTAACTTTTCCACCTTCTTTTTGGGAGTTTTTTCGTTATTTTTGCAATACAACAGTATAAAATAAAAATTATGATAGACGAACTATTAGAATACAATCGTGCATTTGTGGGGAAAAAAGGTTACGAAAAGTATTTAACGAATAAATATCCTGACAAAAAGATTGCTATTGTCACTTGTATGGATACCCGTTTGGTTGAATTGATTCCGGCTGCTCTTGGATTGAAAAATGGTGATGTAAAAATGATAAAAAATGCTGGAGGTACGATAACTCATCCCTTTGGAAGTGTAATGCGTAGTTTGCTGGTGGGTATTTATGAACTTGGGGTAGAAGAGGTGATGATAATTGGGCATACAGATTGTGGTGCACAGCACATGGATAGTAAGGTAATGCTCCGGCATATTAAGGAACACGGGGTAACTGATGAACAATTGGAAATGATGCAGTATTGCAATGTTGATTTACATTCTTGGTTGAGTGGCTTCGATAATGTGGAACAGTCTGTCAGAGGAAGTGTTCATTTGGTGAAGCATCATCCACTAGTACCTAAAGATGTCACTGTCCGTGGATTTATCATTGATTCGCAGACTGGAGAGTTGACTGAGTTTAAGAATATTGATTAAAGAGTCTGGCTTTTTCCTATATCAATCATAGGTATAAAGAAATATTAGCGTTTGAGATAAAGAGAAGGATATACTAAATGATTATTGGGAGTTTCGTTCGTAACTCTCAAATAAAGAAATAGCCGCATCAAATTGATGATACGGCTATTTGTATTAATAGGATGTCTTGATATTCAGCTAAAAATTACTTTCCAGAACGTGATTTTAGAAGACTATAGTGTTGGTAACTGTAAGATTACCGTTCTGCTTCTATTGTATAAGTGAAACTGTCTGCGCGATAGTAACCTATGTTATATTCTATAGGTACTTGATTGACGTCATATACAAAGCGTTCACGAATTAGGATTGGATCTGTTGTTTTTATATCAAGTTTTTCAGCTATGCGTTCTCCTGCCAGACTTGCAGATATTTTTTCTTTGCTGGTTTTTACAATAATGCCATAATCTTTTTCCAGCAACTCATATAGAGGACGTGTAAAATCCTCTTCTCCTGTAAGTGGTATTTTAGGATTAAAATAAGAAATGAAATATACGAAAGGATATTCTTTCTTTCCTCTTACTCTTTCTAGTACAATACATTTTACTGCATGCTCAGGATCAATATTGAAGAAATTACAAATTTCTTCTGATGGCTTTTTCCAACTGATATGAAGTTCAAAATTACGTATTTCGATACCGAGCATCTTCATCTCTTGTGAAAAGCTCAACCAATTTTTTACTCCGCCTACTATGCCTTTTTGAGCAACTTTCGTGCCAACACCTTTTTTGCGTATCAACAAACCTTCAAATACCAATTTATTGATAGCTTGTCTGAGTGTATTGCGCGAAATATTTAATCTTTCGGATAAATCAACTTCGTTAGGAAGAAATTTCCCATTTTTATACTCCTCTGATTCAATAAGCTTTCGAAGTATCTCTTCAGCTTGCACATGCAAGGGTTTGCTGCTGGCATGATCTAATTTCATATGTGCGATAGTTTTATTCTTCTGCAAATATAATAGAAAAAAACTTCTTAAACTATTGTTGGATGTAAAATCTTATTTATATATTTGCACAATATATGTTATGTATGAACAAATATATAATTTCTAGTAGCCTTATGAACCTTAATTAAGGTTGAGATTATGAGAAAAATCAATTTGTAGGCAATTAAATTTAATAAATGAATAGACACATGAACATTAGTTTGAAAAAAGTTTTTCTTTTGTTTTTGGGGGTATTTTCATTTTTTTCTTGCAAAAATGGAAAAAACACCGTTGTAGAAAATTTATCTCAGTATGTAGAGCCACGTATTGGTACGGCTCATTGTCGTTGGTTTCATTTTGCACCTGGAGCAATGCCATTCGGTATGGCAAAACCTGCTCCTTCTACTAATGGTAGTCTTGGAAATAAGTCCGGTTGGGAGGCTACTGGCTATGATTATCGTGATAATACTATTGAAGGTTTTCCTTGTTTGCATGAGTTTCAGATTGGAGGAATATCGTTGATGCCAACTGTTGGAGAACTGCTTACTGTGCCAGGATTGCCTTCTGATACTATTAAGACGGGATATCGTTCTCGTTTCAGTCATGAAAATGAGGTGGTTAAGCCAGGATATTATTCAGTACTGCTAGATGATTATCAGATTCAGGCAGAGCTGACAGCTACAGAGCGTGTTGCTTTTCAACGCTTTACTTTCCCGCAAGGTCAGGAAAAACATATATTATTTAATATAGGTAACCGACAGGGAGAAAGTGGAGCTGTTAAGGATGCTTATGTAGTTTATAATCAGGATGGAACAGTTGAAGGATGGGTGATAACAGAGCCTGAATATGTGAAGAAGTATCAACCAGGAGCAGTTGTACCTTTGTATTTTTTCGCTGTACTTGACAAAGAACCGCTCAATTATGGTGCATATAATGGAAATGTCCAACAACCAGGTGTTCGTGAGTCAAAAGGTGTAGGAGCTGGCATGTATTTTTCTTTTGCTTCAGAAAATCAGGAAGTCGTAACTGCTAAGATAGGCTTATCATATACTTCAGTCGAAAATGCCAGGTTAAATTTACAGCAAGAAGCTTCAGATTTAGATTTTGATCATGCTAAAGAACGTGCACAAGCTACTTGGGAGGACTATTTAGGACGCATACGGGTTGAAACGGAATGTAGGGAAGATAAAGTGAAGTTCTATACCGGACTTTATCACGCCTTGTTGGGACGTGGTTTGGCAAGCGATGTAAATGGAGCTTATCCTCGGAATGATGGTTCTGTGGGGCAGTTACCTATGAAGGAAGGTACTCCTTTATATAATATTTATAATACAGATGCCGCATGGGGAGCCCAATGGAACTTGTCTCAGCTGTGGATATTGGCTTATCCAGAATATATGTCAGAATATATAAGCAGCCATTTGCAGGCATATAAAGATGCTGGTTGGCTTGCTGATGGATTAGCTAATAACCGTTATGTATCTGGTGTAGGAACTAATTTGTTGAGTACGATTATAGCAGGCGCTTATGAATGCGGAATTCGTGACTTTGATACGAATATAGCTTATGAAGCATGTCTGAAAAATGAGTTGGAAGGTAAGAACAGACCTTTTGGAGCAGGAAAAGTAAATACGACAGAGTTTGTCAAGTATGGATATGTTCCTCATCAGGATGCAGGTGAAGGCTATCATGAAACCTTTATGTTTTCAGCATCACATACGTTGGAGTATTCTTATAGTGCCTGGGCTGTTGCACAGTGGGCTAAGCAGTTAGGTGATGAAGCTCACTATAGTCAGCTGATGGATTTGTCAAAAGGATGGGAACGCCTTTATGACTCTTCATGCAATTTTATTCGTCCGAAAAAAGCAGATGGAAAATTTGTAGATAATTTTGACCCTATGCAGGTTTGGCGAGGTTTTCAGGAAGGTAATGCTTGGCAATATACTTTTTATGTGCCGCACGATGTAAAAAGCTTAGTGGCTAAAATGGGTGCAGATGAATTTAATCTACGTCTGGACAGTATCTTTACGATTTCTCAAAAGAAGATT
The DNA here is from genome assembly GCA_019414725.1 of Bacteroides sp. Lineage (GTDB taxonomy): Bacteria > Bacteroidota > Bacteroidia > Bacteroidales > Bacteroidaceae > Phocaeicola. The sequence continues at coordinate 8,507 of DXLM01000066.1, read as the reverse complement.
TTTAGTGGTGGAACAGAAGTCGGTGCTTTTGCAGGATTACAAACTTTATATAATCAGGGTAATCAGCCTTGCTTACATATCTCGTGGCTTTTTAATGAATCTGGTCGCCCGTCGCTGACACAGAAATGGGTTCGTGCAATCTTGAATGAATTTTATGGCACAGATGGTATTCATGGATATGGATATGGTCAGGATGAAGATCAGGGACAACTAGGAGCGTGGTTTGTGATTTCATCTATTGGACTGTTTGATGTGAAAGGACTGACGGATGAGAATCCTTCTTTCTCCCTGGGAGCTCCTCTGTTTGATAAAGTAACTATTCGTTTAAGTGATAAATATTATTCAGGAAAAGAGTTCGTTATCACGACTTCAGGGAATGAAAAGGGAACTTCTTATGTGCAGCAATATTCTTTAAATGGACAACAGTTGCACGAACCTCGTATCCCATTCTCTGAAATTGTAAAAGGTGGACGTTTGGATATTCAGATGGGGAATTCTCCAAAGGATAATTATTAAAAACCATCGCTTAAATTTAATAGTGTTTGCTTGTGAAAAGGTAAACTGATAAAATAGTATTTATATGAATATAAGACGATTATTAGGAGCAGGTGTGATATGGTTGGGAATGTCTGTTCCAGCAATAGCATCTTTAGTGATAAAAAATGTGGAAATCACATCTCTTCCGGCTTTATATAAGTCGGATAGTGGTTTACAGCAGCGAGTTTGGATAAATATTGTGCATGAAGGTGATGTTGAGCCTATAGTTCTTCAGTTGGGTGAAGTTACTAAAAAGGTGAAATTACATTCCGGAGAGAATAATTTTTATATAGAAATTCCAGAGGTAAGTCAAGCACAGGAAGATGTATTGACTGTGAAGCAAGGTAGAGAAATACTTTATACTGAACCTATAAAGATAAATCCGGTCCGTCATTGGCAAATGAATCTGGTGCAACATACACACACAGACATTGGCTATACCCGTTCTCAAATGGAAATATTGGCGGAACATTTACGTTATATTGATTATGCACTGGATTATTGTGACGCTACCGATAATTATCCGGAGTCGGCAAAGTTTCGTTGGACTTGTGAAATTTCATGGGCTGTCAGCGAATATTTAAAATGCCGTCCGGCGGAGCAGATTGCGCGCTTGAAACAAAGAGTTAAAGAGGGGCGTATTGAGCTTGCTACGATGTATCTTAATTTTGACGAATTGCCAGATGAGCAAACTTTGGCTGCATCATTGGCTCCTCTTAAGCAGTTCCGTCAGCATGGAATGCGTGCGGAGTTGGCGATGCAAGATGATGTAAATGGTATCGGCTGGTGTTTTAGTGAATATTTTGCTGATGCGGGAGTGAAATATTTGAATATGGGTACCCATGGACATCGTGCTCTGATTTGTTTTGATAAGCCGACCGTATTTTGGTGGAAATCTCCTTCAGGAAAGAAAATGCTGGCTTATCGTGCAGAGCATTATAATCAGGGGAACTTTTTCGGAATTCACAATGACGATTTTGAGTCGTTTGAAACTAAGGTGTTGGAGTATCTGAAGCAATTAGAAGATAAACATTACCCATATGATATTTGTGCAGCTCAACATTCAGGATATTTTACAGACAATGCACCTCCTTCAACCAAAAGCTGTGAAATGGTAAAGCGTTGGAATGAAAAGTATGAATGGCCTAAATTGAGAACGGCTGTTGCCACAGAGTTTATAAAAACGGTGGAAACACAGTATGCGGATAAAATTCAGACAATTCGTGGGGCATGGCCCGACTGGTGGACGGACGGTTTTGCTTCTGGTGCTCGTGAGGCTGCTGTATCTCGTATCACTCACTCAAATGTGATTGCTAATCAGGTAGGTTTATCTTTTGCCAAAATGTTGGGAGCAGAATTGCCTGCTGATATAAATAAGCAGATTACAGGAATTAATAATGCTTTGCTGTTTTATGATGAACATACGTTTGGACATAGTGAGAGTGTACGTAATCCTTATGGATTGGAAACATGGGAACAGCGTTCGTTAAAGCAATCGTATGCATGGGAAGCATATCGGTATACTGGATTGTTGGGAGAAACTGTTATGGGATTACTTCAGTCATTTACTCCTAAGGCGAAGCTTCCGTCTGTTGCTGTTTTTAATACTTTAAACTGGGATTATAGTGGAGTCGCTAAGGTGTATATTGATCACCAGATATTACCGAAAGAAAAAGATTTTGAAATTGTAGACGCTGCTGGTAATAAGGTTCCGGCTCAGGCAGGAGAAGTTCGTTCTGATGGTACATATTGGTATCTGTATGTGCGAAATGTTCCAGCTTTAGGTTGCGAACGTTGTTTTATTAAAGTAAAAGATGCTCCTCGCCCTGTAATTGAACGGACAATAGAATTAGCCGATACACATATAGAAAATGATTGGTATGCGGTTGATTTTAATTTGCAGCGTGGAACAATTAAACATTTATTCGATAAAGAACTTAATTGTTCCTTGCTGACAGATGATGCAAAGTGGGAATTGGGTGAGTTTGTTTATGAAATTATAGACAGTCGTCATCCTATGGAGAAATATCAGGCTCCTCAGTTTTTACGTCGTAGTCTGGAAAAAATCCGTTTTGAACAGTTTGAAAAAGGAGAAATATGGGATACTTATCGCTTCCGTGCAACTACTTCTGCCGGCATTGGGGAAGATAATTTAATGGTGGAGTTCCGTATATACAATGTGGAGAAAAAAATAGAAGTACTTTATCGTTTGCGTAAAAAATCTGTAATCGATCCGGAAGCAGTATATGTTTCTTTCCCTTACCAGATTGAAAATGGAAAAATATTCTTAGATGTTCCTGGTGGAAATATAGAAGCAGGTGTTGATCAAATAAAAGGTTCGTCTAATGATTGGTATACAGTGCAGAATTTTGCAACAGCGCGAAATAGTCACTCACAAGTTGTCATGTGTAGTCAGGAGATACCTCTGATGCAGTTCGGAGCAATTAATACAGGACGTTATCAGGCTGGAGCGGTTCCTCAGTCTACTAATATGTATTCATGGCCAATGAATAATTATTGGGTTACGAATTTTAATGCAGATCAGGTAGGAGAAATGCAATGGAGTTATTTTATAAATTCTTCTGAAGATTCTTCTTTGGAATATGCAACAAAATTTGCGTGGTCTAATAGAATTCCTTTCCTGACTAGAGTGTTACCTGCTGGAGAAGGAAATGATGGAACTAATCAGGTGAAAAATATTCTGAGAATAAATTCAGAGAATGTTTTATTAGTAAATATGACCCCTGTTGAAAATGAAAAGGCTGTTATGTTGCAACTTAGGGAGATTGGAGGTAAAATGGTAGACCTTTCTTTCTCTTCGGATATTGTGAATATTAAAAAAGTGGAAGTATGTGATGTTGTTGGAGAAACAGTTAAAGGTGAACAAGCAGCTTTGAAATTAAAACCTTGGGAAAGTAAATTTATCAAAATATACTGGTAATGTTTATTTGAATACTGTTTTTGATACTAGCTTACCCGTCATCGGTTATATCCGATGACGGGTTTCTTTTTAATGATAATAGATGAATATTTTATGAGAATATAGAATATGTATATTGCACGTTTTGTTATATTGTTTGAACACTCTATGTTACATGTGGACAAGTCTATTTTTCCTGCTTTCTTTTTTATACTTTTGGTATATTATAGATTGATTATGTGTAATTCGTTGATAATTAAATTGATTTGTCTAATATGTATGCGCTCGTATAGTTCTGTTCTATAATTTTATTCTATTTCGATAAGGTAAATTTTTTCTATTAATTCTATTTGATTATAAAATATTATTTTTATATTTGCACAAAATGATAATATGTATGAACAAATAACAAATTATTTATGAGAAAACCGAATTATGACAAATATCCTGCTACGGTAATTGATGGGAATATCTTTCAAGGATGGGGTGAGATACGTGGTGTTCTTGCATCCAAATTGTCTGAAAAAACTGTATTAGCAGTAGATTGCTATACTGGGGTGTATGAAAAAGAACTTATAGATGAGCTTTCTTTACTTCAGCCGGCAGAAATTATTCTGGTGAATGAATTGTATAAAGATGAGAAGGTGATAGCTGAAATGACAGAACGCTTTATGACTGATGATGTGTTGTTTGGCTATGTAACCAATTTATGTTTGGCGGATTATTTTGATAGTGAAAAGCTGGCGGCTGCACAAAAAAAGTCAGTGAAAGCAATAAGCCTGTTATTGTGTTAGGTACAGGAGCGCATATGGTTGCCCCTGAAGCAACGCTTGTGTATGTGGATATGGCCCGTTGGGAAATTCAGCAACGTTTTCGTCGTCATGAAGTAAAAGCTTTAGGTATAGACAATCGTAATGAAGCTGTTTCGCTCCAATATAAAAGAGGATATTTTAATGATTGGCGTGTATGCGATCGTTATAAAGATTCATTGTTTCATGAGGTAGATTTTTGGTTGGATACTCATATTGCAGGACAGCCCAAAATGATTGATCGTGAAACTTTCTTTAAAGGTATTGAGAAAACATCTACGAAACCTTTCCGTGTTGTTCCTTTCTTTGATCCGGCGCCATGGGGAGGACAATGGATGAAGGAGGTATGTGATTTGGACCGCAGTAAGCAAAATTACGGTTGGTGCTTCGACTGTGTGCCCGAGGAAAACAGCCTTTATTTTGAAGTAAATGGTGTACGCTTTGAATTACCTTCAGTTGATTTGGTATTGTTGAAAAGTAAAGAATTACTTGGAGAGCCTGTTGAAGCACGTTTTGGAAAAGACTTTCCGATACGTTTCGATTTCTTGGATACAATAGGTGGTGGAAATTTAAGTTTGCAGGTGCATCCTACAACTCAGTTTATCCGCGAGAATTTCGGTATGTACTACACACAGGACGAAAGCTATTATCTGCTGGATGCAGAAGAAGATGCTGTTGTTTATTTAGGTGTAAAGAATGGAGTAGACCGTGAGGCTATGATAGAGGATTTACGCAGAGCACAGCGTGGCGAGATCGTATTCGATGCTGAAAAGTATGTAAACAAGATACCGGCCAAAAAGCATGACCATTTCTTGATACCTGGGGGAACAATTCATTGTTCTGGTTCAAACAGTATGGTACTTGAAATCAGTTCAACTCCCAATCTGTTTACTTTCAAACTTTGGGACTGGCAGCGTTTGGGACTTGATGGAAAACCTCGTCCAATAAATGTAGAACGTGGAAAACATGTCATCAATTGGAATAGAAATACGGATTATGTATATGAAAAACTTCGTAACCATGTGACCTTGATAGGTGAAGGTGAAGGTTGGATGGAAGAACGTACCGGTTTGCATGAAAATGAGTTTATTGAAACCCGTCGTCACCGCTTCTCTGTTCCCGTATTGCACCATACCAACAACAGTGTGAATGTATTCAATCTATTGGAAGGAGAGGAAGCTATTGTAGAAAGTCCTACTCATTCATTCGAGCCATTTGTAGTACATTATGCTGAAACCTTTATTATTCCGGCTTGTGTAGGTGAATATACTATCCGTCCTTATGGTTTGTCAGAAGGTAAGGAGTGTGTGACAGTGAAAGCTTATGTACGCTTCTGATAGTAGAAAAACAGAGTAATAAACCTTTAAAGAAGCCTTAAAAATATGTACGAGAATGACAAACGAATAGTATTGACCCTTGATGCAGGAGGAACTAATTTTGTTTTTTCTGCCATCAGGGGCAATATTCAGATTGTTTCGCCAGTTTGTATGCCTTCTTGCTCGGACAATCTGGATAGATGCCTAGCCACTTTAGTGGCTGGTTTTGATGCCGTAATTAAAAGCTTGGATACACCTCCTGTTGCAATCAGCTTTGCCTTCCCAGGTCCGGCAGATTATAAAAATGGAGTGATAGGTGGAAACTTGCCTAACTTCCCTTCTTTTCGTCAGGGAGTAGCTCTTGGCCCATTTTTGCAACATCATTATGGCATTCCTGTTTATATAGAAAATGATGGAAATCTGTTTGCTTATGGTGAGGCTTTATCTGGAGCTCTTCCTATGGTAAATAGAGAATTGGAGGCAATGGGGCATAACCGAAAATATAAAAATTTGCTGGGAATAACATTAGGTACTGGCTTTGGAGCCGGGGTTGTAATAGATAACAGATTGTTGACAGGAGATAATGGCTGTGGAGGGGACGTTTGGCTGATGCGTAACAAGAAGTATCCTTCAATGCTTGCAGAAGAAAGTGTCAGTATTCGTGCCGTTAAAAGAGTGTATCGTGAATTGTCAGGAGTACAGGATGCCGATTTGACTCCTAAAAATATCTATGAAATTGCTGAAGGTATAAAGGAAGGTGATAAGAAGGCTGCAATAGCTAGTTTTCAGGAATTAGGAGAAATGGCCGGAAGTGCAATTGCATCTGCACTGAATATTGTAGATGGGTTAGTAGTAATAGGTGGTGGACTAGCCGGTGCTTCTCACTATATATTACCGGCTTTAGTAAATGAACTGCGCGCTACATTATCAATGTTTTCAGGAGAGCAATTCCCATGTTTGCAGATGGAAGTTTATAACTGGGAAGATGAAATGGACAGAAAGAAGTTTCTGGATTATCAACATCGTGAGGTCTTGATTCCCGGAACGTCAATTAAAGTACCCTATAATAATACGAAACGCATTGCAGTGATGTGTAGTCGTGAAGGAGCAAGCTGCTCTATCATGCGAGGTGCTTATGCATATGCGTTATCACAGTTAGAAGTTCTTAAATAACCTATCGTGAGGATTTCTTTAAAGGGGGAACTCTGAAATTAAAAATGGGAAGTACGCCAAATGTTGAATGGGGAAAGGATGTACTTCCATATTATGGGAAATAAATATTTTATTATTTGTTGTTTGCATGGCTAATTTATTCATAATTAGCCATGCAAGCTGATTAATTTACTTATGAAAAACAGTTCTATAATAAAAGTAATTCCAGTACTTGCTGCCTTTTTTGTTATGGGCTTTTGTGATATAGTCGGTATTTCTTCCGATTATATGCAGACAAGTTTTGGTTGGTCGTCTACGATGACAGGATTCGTTCCGTCGATGGTGTTTATCTGGTTTCTTTTTCTAGGAATACCTGTTGGGAATAAGATGAATAAATGGGGGCGAAAAAATACCGTACTCATTAGTATGCTGGTGACAATTGTCGGTATGTTTTTGCCGTTGATTGTTTATAGTAGTGTAACTTGTATCATTGCTTATGTCTTGTTAGGCATAGGAAATGCCATATTGCAGATTTCTCTTAATCCATTGCTGAATAATGTGATACAGGATCAGCGTATGCTTACAAGCAGTTTGACTGCCGGGCAGGTTATTAAGGCCGTTTCTTCTTTGGTTGGTCCGGAAATTGTATTATTTGCTACATTACGTTTTGGCTCTGAACATTGGTATTATTGCTTCCCAATATTGGGGGTGATAACTTTGTTTTTTGCACTTTGGTTGATGTTCACACCTATAAAGCGGGAACAGAGTGTTTCAGAAACCATTTCAATGGCTGATTCGTTTTCCTTATTGAAGGATAAAATCATTTTGATTCTGTTTTTAGGAATCTTTTTTATTGTCGGAGTTGATGTTGCCACCAATTATATTAGTTCAAAACTTATGGCAGTTCGTTACGATTGGAGCGCCGAACAAGTCAAGTTTGCTCCTCAAGTTTATTTCTTGAGTAGAACAATTGGAGCATTACTTGGAACATTTTTGTTGGCAAGAATATCAGGAATACGTTATTTCCGTGTAAATATTATTGCATGTGCAGCTTCATTATTGCTTTTGATGTTTGTTGATGGTGCTACACTGAATTTATTATGTATTGGTGGAATCGGATTTTTTGCCTCTTCTGTTTTCTCTATCATTTATTCCTTGGCTTTTCAAGAATGTCCTTCAAAGATGAATCAGATTTCCGGTCTGATGATAACTGCCGTTGCCGGTGGTGGGGTTGTAACTCCTATTTTAGGATTTGCAATTGATTTGGGAGGAATTACGGCAGGATTATTCGTTGTCTTGCTGTGTGTTGCATACTTGATGTATTGTGCTTTTGGGATAAAGGTAAAAAAGGTTAGTTAATTAAATTTTTGCCATATAGGCAAAATGAGATGAAGATTAAGGCTCTGATATTTTTTAATATTGGAGCCTTTTTTGATTGTTGTTTATGAAGGGAAATATCTTCTCCCTTTTAAGTTTTCAAGAGATCCTCATCATGTTTATTTGTCGAATTTCGGTTTAGAGCGACGGAATTCTTAAATACCTACTTGTTTTTTGCATGTTCATCGGACATGAATGGTATATTTTTATGTGAAGAAACAGTGCCGCTTTATGTATTTCCGTCATTGCTGATAATCAGTCTGTTCATTACCCTCAAAAAAAATATGCTGTAATTTTAAAAAAAGAAGGTGTATTTTAGGTAAAAATATGCCGTTGTTTTGATGAAGAGAAGGCGTTGTTTTTCCATTGTGCCGCTTTTTGCGGATAATGCGGTGT
>DXLM01000065.1 GCA_019414725.1 Bacteroides sp. | reverse complement strand
TTTGTTGCTCAGGAACTTATAAATAAAGTTAAATCAAAGTGTTGCGGAATTAAGGGATTAAAGTAAAAGTTTACCTTATAATCTTCACGATTTATCAAGTCCTCTTCCATGGCACCGGCATAAAAGAAAATAGTATTTTCATCTACCACCTGTCCTGTTCGGGTATTTCTCACAATCGGATTGGCTTGATCGTAACTACCATCTTCATTCGAAATAAATGTTTGCAAAGTAGTTGTACTATATGTACCAGAATAATCGTTAAACGGCTTAATGTTCAACAAAGCCTTGGCATAATTCTTACGAGGATGACCAAGATATGTTCCCGGCTCATCTACAACGGTCAGAGGCAAGACCCAGCTTCTAACCATATTAATTCCCGTAAGGTCAAAATCAACAGGCAATGTGATAACAGAAACTCCCTGCGGTACATTTACTGTACCAGGGAAATTATAATGCTCAGGTGTAAGCTGTAAGAAATATAAATCTTCACGACCAAAACGTTCATTATTCAAGATTCCCAACGTATCATTATCTACTTCGACCTTCACATTCAAATCTTTCTCATTAAAGGTTGAACCACTTATGATAACCGGAAGCTGATAGGTAACCTTTCCATCTTTCTTATAGCGAATATAAATATCAGTTACGCCATTAGAACCAATGGGGGCCTTAAACGATACATACTGCTCGTACTGTTCATCTTCCCATTCATTATTGCAGGAAACCCAACAAAATGAAACAAGCAATAGAATAATATAAGAATATATCTTTTTCATTATTTTTCTGTTTATAGTTAATTAATCATTATATGTCCATCCTGGATTCTGAGTCAATAAACGGTTACGTTTTAATTCACTATGACTAATAGGCCAGAAATACATTTTCCGTGAAAAGTTAGTAGGCAACGAAGGTACCACTACCGGAATATGGAACAAATCTTTATACTGCTCTGTCATCAACGTATTGCAGCCATAAATAGGTTGAGATTCTTCTTTTTCTGCATCTTTCCATCGGCGCAAATCATAATATCTATGTCCTTCTCCCATCAGCTCAATCATACGTTCCCGTTTAATTTTTTCCCGGAACAAATCTTTACTTGCATATTCGGCAGCTGTATAGTCCGGAATACCAGCACGGCAACGGATAGGACGAATACCTTTTTTCATTTCATTTATATCACGCTTTATGGTATAAGTCTTGCTTCCATCCCATGACTCTATATTATGTGACCCATCAAGCTCATTTAAAGCCTCAGCATAAATCAATAATATTTCAGCATAGCGAATAGCAGGTTCTGCTTTTCGACGTATTCTACCCATATCTCTATTTTCATGAGTGTCATAAGGGTGTACAAACTTTTTAACGCCAATACCGGTACGCAACCAGAAAGCATTATTATTGTTATATCCATTACCCATACCACGATAATAAAATACCTGCTGATTTCTGTTTGCATCATTCGATTCGTTCAGCAAGAACCAGGTTGATCCATTATAAGCGACTGAAGCATAGAATCGTGGTTCACGCTGCACATATTGTAAAGAAACGCCAATACGATGTTCACCCAATTCCAGATAGTTTTCCTGATTTGTTTCATCAACAAATCCCGTTTCACGTACAGTACCATTAGCACCTCCTATTTCAAGGTCTTTTCCAGGACAATCCGAACCGTCATTCATGTAATAAGCATCACACATTTTTTGAGTCAAACCATGCGTATTCCAACCAGTCGCACTAGTTGGCAATTGGTGTACTACCATTATATCAACTCCTTCTGAAGACTGGTTCTGACCACGTGTAAAAATCAACTCATAATTATCAGAAGCACTTACTTCTCCGTCAAACAATGAGCGATAAGATTCAAACGGATCAATATCCTGCCATCCATCAGGCCAAGTATGCTCAGAAAAATCTCCGTCCTTATACGGTTCAATCGTCACAGGATATCCAACAGAACCAGAAGTACGTCTTCCCAAGTGATAAAGGTCATATCTTCTCCCGTTAACCTGATTACCAGGCAATTCCATCACATCAAGAGCAGCAGCTGCAGCTCTTGCCCATTTAGTTTCATCATACTCCTGTGCAATCAGATGTTTTCCATCGAAATTTACCATATCACTGAATTTTTCAGTATCACTCGGATGAGGATTATTAATAGGGCTCGCAGCATACAGCAATACTTTAGCACGTGCAGCCAGAGCTGCTCCTCGAGTAGGACGAGCGATTGCTAAAGGACCTCTCTCCAATGGTAAGTCTTTTGCTGCAATTTGCATTTCTGATGCAATAAAATTAGCCACTTCATCATAGCTGGAGCGTGCTACAGCCAAATCTTCATACTCTTGTGTAAAATCCATACCCTCATCAGGCATAATAGGTATAGGTCCATATTTACGCAACAACAGCCAATAATAATAGGCACGTACAAAACGAGCCTGTGCCTTATAGTCAGCACGTTCTTCTTCTGTAAATTTTGTATTACGATCTATATTATGTATAAAAACTGAAGCTTGGTAGATACCGGTATAGCATTCTCCCCATGGACCTTGTTCCCATCCTTCATCATACTCACCATTCTTCCATTTTTTATATTTATCATCACGGTCACCAAAATACATATCGTCTGCAAAACAATACATCGTAAAACCCTTACTTGATACATCCGCATTGACACCTATAAGATGTGAGTAAGCATCAGATAACCATCTTTCCGAATAATCACGGTCGGCAAACACTTTTTCAATAGTCATACGATCTCCAAAGTACCGGTCTGCATCCAGTTTATCTTCGCAAGAAGACATTGAGAGCAAAAAAAGTGCAGAATATAATAGATATTTATTTTTCATAAGACAAGATTAAATATTAACAGTTAAACCAAATGTTAAGCTTCTAGACAATGGATATTCTGTACCTGTTGAGCTATGCAATTCCGGATCCCAAAGTTTAAACTTAGAGAATGTCAGAATATTGCTTCCACGGAAGAATACACGTATATTATTGAACATGATTTTATTTACAATCTGCTTGGGAAGTGTATAACCAAACTCCAATGTCTTCAAACGCAAATATGAACCGTCACGCAACCAGAATGTAGAAGCACGGTAGTTATTACTGTTTCCTCCAAATGACAAACGCGGATATTCTGCATTCGGGTTTTCTGTTGCAGGATTACCTGATATGTCAGCAGAAATCCAGCGGTCAGATTCGGCCACATCCTTCAGCACATTACCCCATTCACCTGAACTGAATGCATAGACAGTAGGACCATCAATAAAGAATGAACTCTTTCCTGCACCCTGGAAGTGAACGTTCAAGTCAAATCCTTTCCATGTACCAGAAATACCAAAACCATAAATCATATTCGGTCTGGTAGTAGCTCCAATAGCTACACGGTCGCCATCATTTACTACACCATCACCATTTACATCCTTATATTTAATATCTCCCGGCTGTACTGTTCCAAATTCCTGTTTCGGGCTATTACGAATATCATCATAATCCTTGAAAAGTCCCAAAGCTATCAATCCTTTAGCCTGATCTACTCGATAACCTTCTTCCATCTGGTATGGATATACATTGTTTTCTTCATCTTTTTCCAGAACAGTATTCTTGCTATATGTGATATTACCTCGTACAGTTATATCAACTTTTCCTATTTTCTGGCGATATGCAAAATTACCATCAAAACCTTCAGACAATACGCTACCAACATTTGCTCTTGGAGTGATACCCGAAAGACCAATAATAGCAGGCAGATATTTACGTTCCATCCAGATTCCATCTCGCTGTTCATGGAAATAATCGACTGTTGCAGTAAACTTATCATTGAAGAGTGAAAGGTCTACACCCACATCATGTTTGGTAGCAACTTCCCAAGTAGCTCCTACAGAAGCTACATCTGTATATTTCAATCCGACATAATTACGATCGTAGGAGTAATCTCCCCACTGATAACTTCCTCCATCACCAATTGTGTAAAGATACGGGAAGCGATATTGAGTACCTCCAATATTTAAATTATCATTACCTACTTTACCCCAAGAGTAACGTAACTTAAACATATTACACCAAGGAGCTATTTTTTTAATCCATGGTTCTTCTGCCACATTCCAAGCTACAGAAAAAGCTGGGAAGAAACCGAATCTATGACCATCGGCAAAGTTTTCAGATCCATTGTATCCAAAATTGAAATCAGCAAAATAACGGAACTTCCAATTATAACTGAAACGTCCAGCCAATCCCATATGACGTCTGGCTATACCATTCTTAATATCATCACCAATATTTACTGTAGCTACCTGAGTATCATAATTAAACTTAACCAATCCACCAATGTGATGCTCATTAAAGGCACGATCGTAATGTAACTCAGCTTCGAATACTTCTTTACGATTACCCTCAGAAGAACTGCTCTGTGTCATCAGCTGTTCATCCGAAACCTGAGTAAAGACTAAATTTCCATACTCATCACGCTGACGCTGTGCTTTCCACTGTTTAGGCCATTTAATACGGTCAATATTCGTTTTATTCCATGTATCAAAGCCAAAGCGTCCAACAAATCTCAATCCTTTAGTGATAAAATCCAACTTCTGCTCCAGCGTGATATTAGTCTGAACTGTATTTTCCCAATGTTCTTTATAACCAGTCCAAGTAGCCAGTACCCATGGGTTAGTCTGTTCTCCCCTTCCATAAGCCGGTACATAACCGTTTGAATACATAACAGGAATACTGATAGGATTCTGATACATCAAAGATTTCCATATATCTCCAGACAATCCAGGTTCATTCCATTTTCTTAATGATCCAGATACACCAACTTTCAACAATGTTGTCTTAGTAATATCAATATCAGTGTTCAATCGATAATTCCATGTTCCTGCATTTGTATTAGTGTTATAGTCCTTCCGGAGAGCTTCATCCGTATTATACATACCATTTTCCTGCAAATAGCTGACAGACACGAAATATCTAGCAGTAGATCCACCACCGTTCAGATTCAAGTTCGCACGATATTGCATAGCTCCGTCACGCAGCAGCATACCCATCCAGTCAACATTCGGATAAAGATCCGGGTCCAGTCCTCTGCGTAAAATTTCCAATTCTCCAGGAGAGTAAATAGGTTCCTGGTTACGAGTAATACGTGCTTCATTCATCATATTTGCATAGGTAATACCATCTACAAATTCAGGTGTAATAGTACGGGTATTATAAGAAGTTTCCACCTTCGCATCAATATTGATTTTACCAGCACCACCATGTTTAGTCGTAATCAATACAACACCATTTGCACCTCGTGAACCATAAATAGCTGTTGCAGAGGCATCCTTCAATACAGAAAAAGATTCAATATCTTCAATATTTACATCATCCAAATCACGCTCAAATCCATCAACCAATACCAAAGCAGACGTATTTGCACCAAATGTAGAGATACCACGTATCCAGAACTCAGAAGTATTTTGTCCCGGCTGACCAGAAGTCTGCATAGCCATAATACCAGGAACATTACCTGCCAAGGCGTTTGACAAGTTTCCGCCCGGAGCTGTTTGAAGTTCCTTTACTCCGACAGTTGTAATAGCACCGGTAACACTGATTTTTTTCTGTGCACCAGTACCTGTAATAACGACTTCATCGATAACATTATTCGAAGATTCCTTCATCTGGACATTTACCACTTTCATGTTTTCCTTGATCAATACCTTATAAGTATCAAATCCAATATATGAAAACAACAAAGTGCTATATGCATCTATTTCAATCCGATAACGACCATCAATATCGGTAATTGTACCCAGTCCAGGAGCATCTTTTACTGTTACGTTTACACCTATCAGCGGCTCTTTATTTGAATCAACAACTGTTCCCGATACGATAACTTTTTCAGCCCAAACAGTTGTAGCGGTGAAGAACACCAAAAGAAATGTGATAATATTTTTCATTTTATCCGTGTTTTTCATTTATTACTTACTGTATTCTCTGCACTAATCTCCTCTTCATCCGACTCATGTGCACTATCTTCATCCTCCATAGCAATTTTACGGATAATATGATTATCCATATCCCCCACATAAAACACATTATTTTGCTCATCGTATGCCAATCCACGAGGATTATTGAAACGGGCCTCACCACGTAGTGTTCCATCTACATATCCCCTAGCTTCATTATTAAGGTTTGCACTACCACGACCTGCATACGTTGTAACAACACCTTCCGGAGTTAACACACGAACACAATGGTTACCTGAATCTGTAAAATAGAAATCATATACGTCACTCTTATTAGCTTTTACATACTCCGGATTTTTAACAAAGACACCTTGATAAGGAGAGTTCAAACGAGCGTTAGCTCCTACACCATCTACCCATGCACTCTGACCTACTCCACCAGCTATAAGGTAAGGAACACCGAATGTTTTTTTCGCTTTGTCATAATTCATACGCATGATATAATGACGATTGATTACAACAAGATAAGCATAGTCCCCACTAGGATGAATCACAATATTAAATTCCCATTCATTATCTTGAATAGTAGTAATATATTCGCGATGTGCCATACAGTTTTCAGGTCCTACTCCCCATTTATGATAGTCGAAACGATAAAGTACACCTTTCGAGAAATTATTATAATACATTTCATGGTTAACCGGATGAATTGCTACTCCGTTACACTGTCTTCCGGCAGCTAACACCCCAGCATTTCTAAATTCTCCGTTTCCATTTTTTGTAACATAAATCGCACTCTTACGATCCTTGTCATTATCGCCTCCGCCGCCATCATCACTGGCTACTATCAATGTATCACCATCCGCAGTCCACGAAAGGGTTCTCATACGACGAGTACCAGCTTCACCGGTCGTCAAACCTGTACGAACAACCTTCTCGTCTAAATCAAAAATACGAATTGGTTTTCCGTTATCCTGCGACATATAAAGTTCTGTTGAATCATTCGGATTAAACGAGAACCATGTAGGTTCTTGTACACCATAATAATTTATAAATGATTCATCAAAAGCTCCATCTACCACATCATATTTACCATCATCACGCACTTTTCCATACAGCGTACTGACCATCATTTCTCTATTATAGTGAAATTTCTCAGAAGCTGTAGCTGTTTGATCACCAACCGTAACGGATACAGTTCCTTCATAACTTTTTGCAGGAACCATACAGTAGATAAAGTTACTTTTCGCACTTATCAATACAGCCTTTTTGCCGCCAATGAAAACCTTAACCAAGGATGTATCCGTTCCAAAGTTCTCACCTTCAATAACCATCTGTGTCTTTACCGCTCCCGAATCTGGAGTAAAACCTGTAATCGCAACAGGAAGACTTGGATCATAAGGGATATTCCCTTCTTCTGATATGCTATCTTTACATGCCGATAGCCCCAGAATAAAACTCAGTATCCAATAGATACCACCATGTTTTACATGCATCAAGTTTTTCATAAAACATTAAATAAAAAGTTTAAATCATAAATTAAATTTAAGATTGTAAAAATCAATCAACGCAAAAGTAATTTAAGGTATATAATACAAGGAAAAATATCTATTCAAAAAAAGAAAGAAACTATTCAGAATAATATTTCATATTTTATAAATCACTAGTATTCAACATCATGAGCAAGAAGCAAGTACATAAAAAGAAAATCCGCTTCTATGAATAACAGAAACGGATTCAATTCAAAAAATATCTTTTTAATAAATAAAAATTCTGCGTAACAACACTTAATTCTACCTCCAGCCCACCCGTTATACCCTATACTACAACTATATCACGAATCAATATACAACTTTTTATCGCTGAAAATTTACTGCGTATTTTTTAGCACCTAATTTTAAAAGTCATCTCTTCTAGCTTTAATCCTGTTACAAAGAAAATAAACTTCTATTTTGAGCAGACCAAACCCTTCCCTTAAAAAACTTCCCCCTTCCAGCTTCGTATCACAAAGCCGAAAGAGGGAAGAACATATTTATCTGCAAAGATTAACTAAAAACTTATTTCAATTCAAATACGGTTTTCGACTTTATATCTTCCGCAGAAGCAGCTATAACAGCCTCAAATTTTCCAGGTTCTGCAATCCATTTATGCTGCTTGTCATCAAAAAAGCTCAAAGACAATTTGTCTATTGTAAAAGAAACTGTTTTAGTTTCTCCAGCAGCCAGTTTGACTTTACAGAAACCTTTTAATTCTTTTTCCGGACGAGAAAGTGAGCTCTTTTTATCACAAATATAAAGCTGAACGATTTCTGCTCCTTCTCTCTTGCCTACATTGGTAACAGGGACTGTCAGCACAATTTTTCCATCCTGAGTCATTTCTTTAGAATCCAGCGTAACCTTGCCGTATTCAAACTGAGTATAACTTAATCCATGTCCAAAGGCAAACAAAGGCTTAATATTTTCCTTATCGAGCCAACGGTAACCCACAAAAATACCTTCATTGTATTTCGCATCCCAGATATTCTCGTTCTCTCTCTTTACACCAGGATATTCACCCAATTTATGAGCTCCAACATCTTCCAGACAAACAGGGAAGGTAAAAGGAAGTTTACCTGAAGGATTGACATCTCCCAAAAGGACAGATGCTATGGCGCTTCCGGCTTCACTGCCTAAAAACCATGCCTGAACAATAGACGGCACAGATTTCACCCAAGGCATAGCAACGGCATTACCCGATATGTTTACGACAATCAAGTTTTTGTTCACTTTTGACAAAGCTTCTATCAGCTGATCTTGTCCGTAGGGCAATCCCAGCTGTGCACGGTCTGCATCTTCACAATCCTGTCCTGCACTTTTATTTAAACCACCAAAGAAGATTACATAATCGCATTCTTTTGCCAGGCTGACAGCCTCAGCAATCAGTTCTTCCGGCGAACGGTTATCTGACAAATCCTGTCCTGTAACAACTCCGTTGTATTCGCCACTGGCATCTCCGACATATCCTCTTGCAAAAAGAACTTCTGCCTTGCCGGCAACTCTCTTTTTCAAGCCATCGAGCGGTGAAATTTCATGTTTTACCTTCAAAGAAGAGCTACCTCCGCCAACGGTCATCATCTTCAACGCATTCTCGCCAATTACTGCAATTTTTGAAGCTTTATTCAAATCAATCGGAAGCACATTTCCTTTATTCTGAAGCAACACGATACCTTCTTCTGCAATGGTACGGGCCGCATCAAAATGCTCAGGACTTCCCATAGATCCGAAAGGACGATTGCGGTTCATTGTCGTACGGAATGAAAGACGAAGGATGCGACGAACTTTCTCGTCCAGCTCTTTGGTTGTATATTTACCCGATTTAATCTTATCCAGATAAGCTTTAGCCAGATAATAATTGTCATAAGCATTACTTGCTCCGTTCGACAGTCCGTTGGTCCAACTTCCGAACTCTAAGTCCAAACCGTTAGTAATGGCCTCGTCAGTATCGTGAGTACCACCCCAGTCGCTGACAACAACTCCGTCAAATCCCCATTCACCTTTCAATATATCATTCAGAAGATATTGATTATGGCAGCAATGCTGGTCTTTATAAAGATTATACGCTCCCATGATACTCCATGCATGACCTTCTTGCACCGCAGCTTTAAAGGCAGGCAGATAAATCTCATACAAAGCTCTGTCATCGACAATCACATTGGTTGTATGGCGATTGACTTCATGATTATTCAGAGCATAATGCTTTACACAGGCAGCAACGCCATTACTTTGAACCCCTTGTACATAAGGAACCACCATCTTGCTGCTCAGATAAGGATCTTCTCCCATATATTCAAAGTTACGTCCATTCAAGGGTGTACGATAAATATTTACGCCCGGTCCTAATAAAATAGTTTTATTTCGATAGCGAGCCTCTTCACCGATACTCTTGCCATACAACAAAGCCATGTCAGGATTCCAGGTCGCAGCCAGACATGTTAATGCCGGAAAAGCAACACATGAATCGTTTGTCCATCCGGCCTGATCCCATTCGTCCCACAAAACCTCCGGACGAATACCATGAGGTCCGTCAGTACACCAGATCTCAGGAATACCCAAGCGGGAAACACCGGGAGAACAGAACTTAGACTGAGCATGAATCATAGCAATTTTCTCTTCCAGTGTCATTCTGGACAAGGCATCTTCAACACGTAACTCAACAGGCTTTGTATCATCTAAATAAACAGGTGTATCGACAGACTGCGCCGAAACAGAGGCAAACAGAACAAACGCCAACGCACCTAACAATATTTGTTTTTTCATGATATTAAATGTTTTATGATATTTCAAGAACTATTTCAACTATTGAAAACTAAAACCTAACGAGTGAATATATTCCTTTTGAGGTATGCAATTTTCTTTCTTACAATTCTGAATGAAATCATTCATCGCTTTCCGTACCATCTGCTGATCAGGACGTGCCTTACGAATTTCGGCATAGCTGCCTCTGGGAGATTCAGAAAAGGCTACAATATGATTCCAGTTATCAGGCATCTGGATTCCCATTATACACGAGTCATCCTTTTTCTTATAAGGCCAGAATGTCCATCCTATATTATTTTCTTCCATGACTTTGCAAAAAGATGACTGCCATTCTGAAGTATTATGTCCTATCTCTCCCATATACATAGGTAAATTTACACTATCACGAAAAGCTATGAATTCCTGAATTGCTTCTTTCGTAGGAGCTCCGCCATAACGATGACAGGTATACATCAGCTTATCATCATATTTGGCATCCTTAAACGGCTTAAAGTTGCCATTCCATTGAGAACCTCCCAATAATATGATATGGTTGGTATCGACTTCACGTATTGCCTTGACAGCACGCTTATGCAAAGCTTCCAATTTACCATTCAACTCCTCCATGTTATCGAAATACGGAGCAATCGGCTCATTTATCAGTTCATAACCTAATATTACAGGTTCATTTTTATACCTTTCAGCAATGTTTCTCCAGATATCACAGAATAACTGCTGGCTACGTTCGCTTTCGAATAACCAGGGATAACCATAACTATCGTCAATATTGTCGCCAGTCTGTCCGCCCGGAGCATCGTGCATATCCAAGATCAAATACAATTTATTATCTCTACACCAGTTAACAACACTGTCAACACGTGCAAATCCATCTTGTTCCGCTGTCAGTCCCATATAATCTTCATCAGTAAATAGCTTATAATGGAACGGAAGGCGGATTGTATTTGCTCCCAAACCGGCAATAAACTCTATATCACGACGAGTTATATAATTGTCTTTAAACTGTTTCCAAAAATCGGCCGTAAAATCAGGTCCTACCAGTTCACAAAACATCTGGTTAATCATTCTGGCAGAATTGGTATTGGTGAAACCAAACATATATCCTTCAGGATTTAACCAGTTTCCCAAATTAGTACCTTTTATGTGTAAGGTATCTCCATCCGGTTCTATCAGACAGGCACCTTCAACATGTACAAATTTATTCTCATCCAGTTGATTTTCAACTTCCTTTTGAGATTGCTGGCAAGAAAATAAACATCCGGCCAAAGTGAGTGCTATAATCTGTTTTATCATAAAAAAAGCTCCTATATTTATTCTGCGACATTAAACTCAGTTGTCAAGCCTCCCTGACTATCGGAAGCTACCCACAATTTAAAGTCGCCCGGTTCAACTACCTTCTTCATATCTATATTCCAAAAAGCCAATTCTGATACCGGCAAATCAAACATAACCTGCTTAGATTCACCAGGCTGTAAATTGACACGCTGGAAGCGCTTCAACTCTTTCACCGGTCTGGTTACAGAGCCAACTTTATCTTGCACATATAACTGTACAACCTCTGTACCTTCATAACGTCCGGTATTTTTCAATTCAACAGAAACTTTCAATGTATCACTGACCGTCAATTTGCTCGAAACAATCTTCAGATTACCATAACTGAATGTCGTATATGACAAACCATATCCAAATGGGAATAATGGTGTAGAACCTGCATCAAGGAAGAAAGAACGGCATCCCACTGAAGTCTGTCCTGCTTCCATCGGAATTTCATCAAGCAACATTTCTTTCTCCAATGCCGGTCGTCCGGTATTATTGTGAGCATAATACATTGGAAGCTGACCTACCATCTTAGGAAATGTAACAGGTGTTTTTCCGCTTGGATTCACCTTTCCGAACAAGATATCAGCCAAAGCAGGTCCTCCCATTGTACCAGGATGGAAAGCATAAAGTACAGCATCCGATTCTTCTACTTCTTTAGCTATTGTCAGTGGTCGGCCTGCCATAACAACAGTAACAAGAGGTTTTCCTGTCTGTGACAATTTTTCTATCAGTTCCGATTGCAGACCTTGCAAGTTCAAATCGGCCAGAGAATGAGCCTCACCTGATAAAATGGATTCTTCACCTACAAAAGCCAATACGACATCAGCTTGCTTAGCTGCATTGACAGCTTTTGCCAATCCTGTTGTCTGTTTGTCGCGGCTATATGCCAGTGCCGGTTCATAAATAATACGCACCTTATCGCCATATACAGCACGCAATGCAGCCAAAGGAGTCTGCGTATGTGCTTTTTCTCCATCAAACACCCAAGTTCCCATCTGATCATGAGGAGCATCAGCCAAAGGACCAACAACTGCTACTGTATGTACTTCGTCAGCATTTAAAGGCAATGTCTGATTTGTATTTTTCAAAAGAATAACCGACTGTTCTACAGCCTGTTTTGCCTTAGCCAAATGTTCTGGTGAATATTTTACTGATTGTGGAGTAGAAACATAAGGATTTTCAAACAAGCCCAATCGGAATTTTAAGCGCAAGATGTTACGAACCGCCTCATCGATCTGTTTTTCGGATATTTTATTCTCTTTCACCAGATTTTCCAAGTTGCCAGAAAAAGCTCCACTAACCATATCCATATCGACACCTGCATCAAGTGATTTTTTTGCAGCATCGGCAGCGTCTTTACAAAAGCCATGAGTAATCATTTCGGTAGCAGAAGCCCAATCGGTAACAACCATTCCATCGTACTTCCATTCTTCCCGCAAGACATTCTTTAAAATAAACTTATTACCGGTAGAAGGCACTCCATCATTGTCATTAAAAGATGTCATAAAAGTTGCAGCTCCAGCTTTTGCTGCTGCTTCAAAAGGCGGAAGATATACGTTACGCAACAAGCGTTCCGGCAAGAAGGTTGAATTATAATCTCTTCCACTTTCCGCAGCTCCATATCCTACAAAATGTTTTGCACATGCAGCAATAGAAGTCGGATCATTCAGTGAATCTCCCTGGAAACCTTCAATCATAGCTTTTCCCAATACAGCTGTAAGACAAGGGTCCTCACCACAGCTTTCGGCAATTCTTCCCCAACGTGGATCACGGGATACATCAATCATCGGAGCAAACGTCCATCGTATACCATCGGCAGAAGCCTCAATAGCGGCAACTCTGGCAGACTCACGAACCAGATCCGGGTTAAAAGAAGCAGCCTGTCCTAAACAAATCGGAAAAATTGTTTTATATCCATGAATAACATCACGTGCCATCAGTACGGGAATACCCAACCGTGACTGCTCTACAGCTGTCTTCTGTATCTTATTTGCGACTTCCGCATCTACAATATTCAGAAACGAACCAACTTTTCCTTCTTTGACCAAAGCATACATTTCTTCCTCACTACCATACGGGCTCAGCTGGTTCATTTGGCCGATTTTCTCCTGAAGTGTCATCTTCCCTAACAGATTCTCGACCTTTTTCTCTATCTCATCTTTTCCTGTTTCCTTTTCTCCGGATGAAACACAAGAAAAAAAAGAAAATGTCGCCACCATAAGAGAAGCCGACAGTAAGTATATTTTATTTTTCATAAACAAATTATTTACATTTCAGGAAAGGCATTCCAATGATATAAATCACTGAAAAGCCTTTCCTCATTGTGATTAATATGGATTCTGTGTCAAAGTTCCAGCAGACTTATCGATTTCACTAGACGGTATAGGCAAGTACTTTTTGTTATCTTTATAACCACGACTTCCTAAAACCTCATTAGCTTTTCCTGAACGTACCAAATCCCAGAAACGCTTACCTTCACCATACAACTCAAGATGTCTTTCTTCCAAAACATTATCAATATTGGCAACAACCTTATGAGCTCCCAAATTTTCTACAGTAGTACGATAAGCTCTGGCTCTTACCTGATCCAGATAATTTTGTGCCTCGGCAGTATCGCCTCCAGTACGCAATATCAGTTCGGCTGCATTCAATAATGTTTCAGCATAACGGTATACACGTAAGTTATTTCTATAATTCAAGTCCTTGTCACCCGTACACTGACTATTTCCACCCTGGCGAGGTAAATATTTCAACAAGAAATAACCAGTATCTTCATAGCGCGGTGTATACGAAGCATTCGGATGAGTTTCTTGATATTTTGCAAAATTCAAAATACCGCCGTCCTTACGCTGGTCATCATCGTCGTAAGAATTATACAAGTCCGGATTCACGGTACCAAATCCCCATCCGCCTGCAAACTTTTCATCTTTACATTCGTTTATTCCGATCAGAGTAGGAAGAACTGTACCACCGGCAGCAATCGGATTTCCCCAGCTACGCTGAGCATTCAGATCGTGATAGTTTATTTCCCAAATGGATTCTTCACACCATTCGCCTGCATCTTCCCACATTCCAGCAAAATCATCATGCAGACTATACAACTGAGAAGATATAATAGAGCGCATATCCGACAAGACTTCAGCATAACGGCTTTCATCGTTCTGATACATCACAACTTCTGCTTTCAGCATTTGTGCGACAGCTTTGGTAACTCTTCCTTTCATTGTAATATCAACAGATTCTGGCAAGCGATTTTCTCCCAATGCATAATCCAGATCTTCTATAATTTTCGGATACACTTCATCTGCTGAAATTTGCTCTACCAAATAAGGAGAAGTAGAAGGATTCACGGTATAATAAGGTATGTTTCCCCACAATTTCCACAGCCATGTATAATAATAAGCTCTCAGAAAATGTGCTTCAGCCAAATAACGTTCCTTATTTTCCTGAGATATACCAGGAATACCATCCATTTTTGCCATAACAATATTGGCACGGTTGATTCCTGAATAAAATACACTCCATAAACTACTGCAAACGATTTCGGGAGTAGCTGTAAACTTATGCATGCGATGCCAGTGCTCATTATCTTGCTCTGTTGAACCTCCGGCATAAATATCGTCCGACATAACATCTGCAACCAGATTCAAAGGATTATACTGTCCCAGTCCCCAGTCAGGCCACTGCAAAGGATCGTAAGCAGCAACCAGTGCACTATAAATACGTTCTTCCGAGTTATAATACTCATCTTCGCTTATATTCACGGTAGGATATACTTCCAGAAAAGAATCACTGCAAGAAGCCAAACTCATTAGTGCTAAAGCACCACATATAAAATATTTTTTCATTTTTTCTCAGTTTAAAAGTTAGAAAGTAATATTTGCGCCAACTGTAAATGTCTTGGCCTGAGGATAAACTCCTTTATCAACACCTAAAGAAGTACCACCTGAAGAAATTTCCGGATCGAAACCATCGTAGCCTGTAATTGTAAACAGGTTTTCAGCTCCAACGTATACACGCAAATTCTGCACAAAGAATTTTGTTGTTACAGCCTTAGGCAAAGTATATCCTAACTGAATATTCTTCAGACGTAAGTATGAACCGTCTTTTATATACAAATCAGAAGACAACCAGTTTCCATTTTCATCATTTTCACTCAAACGAGGATATTTGTTGGAAGTACCTTCTCCGTGCCAGCGGTCTAACATATAAGAAGGCAGGTTAATGCTCTTCAAGTCAATACGGCGAGAACCATCAAAGACATCATTACCGATAGTACCCTGGAAGAAAGCATTCAGGTCGAATCCTCTCCAGTCTAAAGCGATAGAGAATCCTACAGTCCAGTCTGGCATACCTTTACCGATCTTCACACGGTCTGCGTCATCAATCTTTCCATCTCCATTCGCATCAACAAAACGTACATCTCCTGGCTGTGCATTAGGCTGGATTTTCTCTCCCTTTGAATTTACATATGAATTGACTTCATCCCAATTCTGGAAGATACCAGCAGTTTTCTTTCCATAGAAGAACGGGAAAGGTTCTCCGTTTTCGGCACGTGTAATTGTTCCGATATTCTGGATAGCATCATAGTTAGCCCAACCTTCGGCATTACCCAGTTCGATCAGTTTATTTTTCAGGTAAGAAGCATTGGCTCCGAATTTAACGTTCAAATCAGAAACCTGGAATCTATAAGACAAATCCATTTCAATACCAGAGTTTTCCATCTTACCCACATTACCCATCGGAGGAGTATCACCAACATAAGCAGGCAACGGCATCTGCATCAGCATACCATCTGTTTTCTTCTTATACCAGTCTACTGTAAAAGTAAGTGCATTACCCAAAAATCCGAAATCCAATCCCAAATCAGTCTGGCTGGTTTCTTCCCATTTCAAATCAGGGTTAGGCAATCCATTAGGCTTAGCTCCTACCACAATAGCTTCATTGCCGTTAGCACCAAAAATATAATTGTTACCACTGTTCATAATGGCTGTATAGCGGAAGGCATCAATACGTTCATTACCATTCTTACCCCAGCTTGCACGTAATTTCATAGAAGTAAGCCATTCAGGACGTTTTTCCATGAATTTTTCATTTGTGATATTCCATCCTAAAGATAATGAAGGGAATACAGCATATTTGTTATTCGGACCAAAGTTAGATGAACCATCCCGACGTATTGTTGCCTGGAACATGTAGCGTTCAGCATAGTTGTAGCTGACACGAGCAAACATAGATGCCAGTGTTGAAAAAGGCTGAGCTTGTCCTGTAGCTTCCTGATCGGCCTTTGTTCCTTGTCCGAAATTGATGTTGGCTTTATCCGGATCCAGAGATTGCAAATTGTAGTTCTTTCCCCACAAGGTACGTCCCTGATATTTCTTTGCAGACTGTCCTAATATAACAGATACTGAGTGCTGTCCAAAGGTCTTGTCATACGACAATACATTTTCCAGCTGCCATGTATATCCTCTGTTCATGCCCGACCATGCAGAAGACTGAGTCTGACTGTTGCTCTTTCCCAGATAGTAAGGATATATCCAGCCATCATTTCCCCAGAATGCCAAATCAGCACCATAAGTTGTTTTAAACTTAAGATTGTCCCACAGTTGAAGTTCACCCCAGAAAGAAGCGACGAATTTATCAGAGTTGTTTACATCTCCCGGCAACTCCAATTGAGCCAGCGGATTGGTTATTTCGTTATACGCATCACCAACAATGGTATAAACATTTCCATTTTTATCTTTTATTGCTGTAGGATATTCTTTCAATACAGCTTCAGGATCTTCAGCATACACAGGGAGTGTAGGAGCAATCATCAGCGCACTACCCAACGGACCACCTTTTTCATTGTTTGTATCAACTCCTACTGATTTAATACGAGTATAACCGATATTGGTTCCAATTTTAAATGATGAAAGCCAGTTACGGTTTTTAGTCTGATCGAACAATGTATAATTAGAATTCATACGTAAAGTGAAACGTTCGTAATTTGAACGATCGAAATTACCTCCAACAATACCGTCTTGCTTGAAATATCCTGTTGACAAAAAGTATGAACCTTTATCAGAACCTCCGCTGACACTTATCTGGTGATTCATTATCGGTGCATTAGAGTTGAACAAAGCATCTTGCCAGTCTGTTCCCTCTCCTGCTGCTTCCGGATTGGCATAAGGAGCATCTTTGCCTGAGTTAACAGCCATTTCATTCATCAACGTTTCGTACTCAACTGCATTAAGAACATCTCTCTTTCTCCAAGGATTTTGCCAACCGTATGAGAAGTCATAGCTAATAACAGCTTTTCCTTTGCTTCCTCCTTTTGTAGTAACCAATACTACACCATTGGCAGCACGAGCACCATACACAGCAGCAGAAGCTGCATCCTTCAAGACCTCGATAGATTCTATATCAGAAGGATTCAAATAATCGATACCACCATCAACCGGCATACCGTCAACGATGTAAAGAGGGTCAGAATTGTTTATGGTACCAATACCACGAATACGTACCTTTGCAGCATCACCAGGCTGTCCGGATGCAGAAGTAACCGTTACTCCTGAAGTCTGTCCCTTCAACATATTATCTACACGGGTAGGAGTTACATTTTTCAAATCGTCAGAGCTAACCCGGCTGATAGATGCTGTCACAACACTTTTCTTTTGAATTCCATAACCTACTACAATGACTTCATCCAAAGTTTCGGTGTCTTCTTTTAAAA
>DXLM01000064.1 GCA_019414725.1 Bacteroides sp. | reverse complement strand
CTACTTTATACTTAAAAATGCACAAGTATTCGCATTATACCTACTAATAGTGATGCATAGCTCACAAAAAAGGAGTACCTTTGCAGCCCTAAATCATCTTAATAATGACAGTATGGAAATGAACAAAGTTTTTAAGGATGGATTGTGGAGTAAGGAAATTAATGTTTCAGACTTCGTATATACCAACATTACCCCTTATGAGGGCGATGCCTCATTCTTGGCAGGCCCCACAGAGCGAACTAAAAAAGTGTGGAACGAATGCCTCAAGGCACTAGAAGAAGAACGTGCCAATAACGGAGTTCGTTCCCTTGATAATGTAACAGTATCTACTATCACCTCACATAAAGCAGGATACATTGACCGTGAAAACGAACTGATTGTAGGTCTTCAGACGGACGAACTTCTGCGCCGTGCCATCAAACCTTACGGTGGTATCAAGGTCGTAGAAAAAGCCTGCCATGAAAACGGTGTGGAAGTAGATGAAAAAGTAAAGGATATCTTTACTCATTATCGCAAAACCCATAATGATGGCGTATTTGATGCTTATACCGAAGAAATCCGCTCTTTCCGTTCACTCGGTTTCCTGACCGGTCTGCCCGATAACTATGCACGCGGACGCATTATTGGTGACTACCGCCGTTTGGCACTGTATGGTATCGACCGACTGATTGAAGCAAAACAAGAAGATTTGCGCAATATCACCAGTCCGATGACCGATGCCCGTATCCGCCTGCGCGAAGAAGTAGCCGAACAAATTAAAGCACTGAAAGAAATAAAAATATTGGGTGAATATTACGGACTCGATTTGAGCCGTCCCGCTACTAATGCACAAGAAGCGGTTCAGTGGGTTTATATGGCATATCTTGCTGCCGTGAAAGAACAAGATGGAGCAGCTATGTCATTGGGCAACGTTTCTTCATTCCTGGATATCTATATTCAATATGATTTGGATCATGGTAAAATTGACGAGTCATTCGCTCAGGAGCTAGTGGATCAGTTTATCATCAAGTTACGTATGGTCCGCCATCTGCGTATGCAATCATACAATGACATCTTTGCAGGTGACCCCACCTGGGTGACCGAATCTATCGGCGGACGATTCAACGACGGACGCACCAAAGTAACAAAAACTTCTTTCCGCTTCTTACAAACACTATACAATCTGGGTCCGTCACCTGAACCCAATATGACTGTACTGTGGAGTCCGGAGTTGCCGGAAGGTTTCAAAGAATTCTGCGCACAGGTTTCTATCGACACTTCTTCCATACAGTACGAAAACGATACGCTGATGCGCGAAGTGCGTAACTGTGACGATTATGGCATTGCCTGCTGTGTGTCTTATCAGGCTATCGGCAAACAAATCCAATTCTTCGGGGCACGCTGTAATCTGGCTAAGGCTCTGTTACTAGCTATCAATGGCGGACGTTGCGAAAATACAGGAACTGTAATGGTGAAAGATATTCCTGTATTGACAGGAGACTTGCTGAACTTTGAAGAAGTATGGTCTAATTATAAGAAAGTATTAATGCAGATTGCACGTGTGTATAATGATGCGATGAATATCATTCACTATATGCATGACAAATATTATTACGAAAAGGCTCAAATGGCATTCATTGATACCGATCCACGTATCAATCTGGCATATGGCGTAGCCGGTCTGTCCATTGCCATTGACTCATTGTCTGCCATCAAATACGGCAAGGTACGTGCCAAACGTAATGATATAGGTTTGACTGAAGGCTTTGATATTGAAAATACATATCCTTGCTTCGGTAATGATGATGACCGCGTAGACCACTTAGGAGTAGATTTGGTTTATTTCTTCAGTGAAGAATTAAAGAAACATCCGGTATACAAAAACGCCCGTCCTACCCTGTCACTGCTGACTATCACCTCCAATGTAATGTACGGTAAGAAAACAGGTGCCACTCCTGACGGTCGTGCCAAAGGGGTTGCTTTCGCTCCGGGTGCCAACCCGATGCACGGACGTGATAAGAACGGTGCCATCGCCTCATTGAGTTCTGTAGCCAAACTACGCTATCGTGATGCTCAGGACGGCATCAGTAACACATTCTCTATCGTACCAAAATCACTAGGAGTGGATCGGGAAACCCGTATAGAGAATCTGATAACCATGATGGACGGTTATTTCACCAAAGGGGCACACCACCTGAATGTAAATGTGCTGAACCGTGAAATGCTGGAAGATGCAATGGAGCATCCTGAAAAATACCCGCAACTTACTATCCGCGTATCAGGTTATGCCGTAAATTTCATCAAATTGAGCCGTGAACATCAGCTGGAAGTAATCAGCCGTTCTTTCCACGAAAGAATGTAACATCACATATACATTAATCGTAGGGGCGGGTTTTAAACCTGCCCTTACCAGTTTAAAGACAAACCATTATGATCAGAGTACATTCTTACGAGTCAATGGGGACGTTTGACGGTCCCGGCTTACGCTTAGTCGTATTTTTACAAGGATGCAATTTCCGATGCCTCTATTGTGCCAACCCCGACACAATTGACACCAAAGGTGAAAGTACGGAAACGGCAATAGACGAAATTGTGCATATGGCTGTCAGCCAAAAAGCTTTTTTCGGTAAAAAAGGAGGTGTGACTTTCAGCGGCGGCGAACCTACATTGCAAGCAAAAGCACTGATTCCGTTATTCCAGCGGTTAAAAGAACAAAACATCCACATCTGTATAGATACCAACGGCAGTATATGGAATGAGGAAGTAGAGGAACTGCTAAAATGGACAGACCTCGTATTATTAGATATCAAGGAATTTAATAATGTGCGACATCGGCAACTGACAGAACGTAGCAACGAACAAACCATACGTACCGCTGAATGGCTTGAAAAAAACGGAAAACCTTTTTGGTTGCGCTACGTATTAGTTCCAGGCTATAGTTCCTTTGAGGAAGACATACGGGCATTAGGAGAGCACTTCAAGAACTATCACATGATTCAAAGAGTAGAGATACTACCTTATCATACATTAGGCGTACACAAATATGAAGCCATGGGAAAAGAATACAAACTGAACGGAATAAAAGAAAATACCCTAGAACAATTGGAAACAGCCAAAACGTTATTTGGTGAATATTTCAATACCGTATATTTAAATTAGAAAAGACAAACTTACCGTCTATCCGGTACTTAAGTTCCGTTAAGGAGATGAGCCCCATAATTTTCGCCTCATCTCCTTTTTATGTATAAGAAACAATATATTTATATCAGCACTACCATCACATCCCGTGCCCCATGAGCACCCATTACCAAGGCCTGCTCAATATCAGCTGTCTTTGACGGACCGGAAATAAAGGTTCCGAAACCATATTCGCCTGTATCTATCAGTTTATATGCTTCATGCATATTGTTCACAATCTTATTCTTATCTAGAAGAATAACCAACTTTTCGGCAATAAAATAAATGGCACGCTGCTTTACATCCTGCTCTATCCATACCGCACCATTCTCCGCAACCCCAATCTTTCCATCTATGACAGCCAAATCCGTCCCATTCAATTCTGCAGGATCTTCCAAATCATCGGGATTAAATGTTGCACAAGTAATACTCTTCAGATTAGAAGCGATGCGTTTGGCTCCAGGATAAGCTTTTTTAATGAAATCATTCACGTTCTCCTCTTTTTCCAAAAAAATGGCTTCTCCTCCTACTTGCTTCATGACGAAATAAAACTGTTCTACCTTACTGGGATAAGTCAATGCCATATCTTCCAATGGCTTTAAATCCGGTTTCTCATATTTTACATGTGTAGCACGCCGGATGCTCTGCAATATATCTTCTCTGCTGCTCATAATTTACTTCACTTTACCTTTCTTCCACATTTCATTGAAACTCTCCTTAGCAAATTTCGGCATTTCACGTCCTTTCCCCCAGTCATTCAATCCGTTATAGATAAGGAAACGCGGCACTCCATTTACCAATGGCGCCCATTTTAATGCCATATTGAATATCGAAGGGCGGTTCATCATGAATTCCATGCCACCGGACATTACCTTTTTCATCCGGTCTGCCTTACCCAATTTATCCAAATCCTGGCGCCACAAATAGATCTGCTCCGCCAAATCCACTTTAGCCGGACATACAAACGAACAGGAATAACACAAAGAACAAGCCGACACATTGTCATAATAATGTAACGGCGCCTTCAACATCCCCAGGTTAATCCCGATAGGGCCGGGAATAAAATAAGTATAAGAGTACCCCCCACTACGTCTATATACAGGACATGTATTCATACAGGCTCCACAACGAATACAATTCAAAGTCTTGATATGCTTTGGGTCGGCTAATATCTTACTACGTCCGTTATCTACAATAATAATATGAAGTTCCCCACCCTCTCTAGGCTTTCGATAATGAGAAGTATATGTAGTAATGGGTTGTCCTGTAGCCGAACGGGCCAACAAACGGGTGAACACTCCCAATGATTCACGATCCGGCACAATTTTTTCCATACCAAAAGCCGCAATCTGTAATTTAGGCTGGGAAGTACCCATATCCGCATTTCCTTCATTGGTACATACCACAATCTCACCAGTAGAAGCTACAGCAAAGTTAGCACCTGTCATAGCCGCCTCAGCATGAATAAATTTCTGACGGAGATTTTTCCGGGCTGCATGTGTAAGGTAAGTAGGGTCAAAATTTCCTTTCTCCGTACCCATCTCTCTCTCGAAAAGCTCACCTACCTGTTCACGTTTGATATGAATAGCAGGTAATACAATATGGCTCGGCTTCAGATGCATCAATTGCAAGATACGCTCTCCCAAGTCGCTTTCTACCACTTCAATCCCTTTGCTTTCCAAAAAAGGATTAAGTTCACACTCCTCAGCCAACATGGATTTGCTTTTTATAAAATGCTTCACTCCATGCTGGTTCAGAATATTGTAGACAATGTTACAATACTCATCCGCATCCTTTGCCCAATAGACATGAGCTCCGTTAGCACGCGCATTGTTTTCAAACTCCACCAATAATTCGTCCAAATGGCTGTTACTATATAGTTTAGTAGCACATGCCATATTACGCAATTCCTCCCATTCGGGAACTTCTTTACTCAGTCTGTCACGCTTTGCCCTAACCAGCCAAAGTGTTTCGTCATGCCATGCGGCCTGTTTCTTGTTTTTCAGAAACTCCGCAGCTGCTTTTGAATGTTTCGTACTCATAATCCTGCCGCTAAGATTTCAACAATGTGCAATGTCTTGATAGGAAGTTTGTCACGGGCAATGATACCATTCTGATGCATCAGGCACGAACTGTCGGCCCCCACAATATATTCAGCACCGGTAGCAATATGACGCATCACCTTGTCATGCCCCATCTGCACGGAAACCGCATCTTCCTCTACGGCAAACATACCGCCGAAACCGCAACATTCGTCTTTGCGTTCCGGTTCCACAACTTCCACTCCTTCTACCAAAGAGAGCAAATCACGCAATTTGCTGAAATAAGGAATATTAAGTTCGCTGGCAGAAGAAAGTTTCATCAATCTCACTCCATGACAACTGTTTTGCAGACTCACTTTATGTGGAAACTTGGCTTTCAACGAAGAAGGCTTGACGATATCATGAATAAACTCACAGATATCATATATCTTACCTTCGCTGGCACACCGATGTTTGTCTTCTTTCAACAGACGACTGTAGTTATCACGCACAAAAACGACGCAACTGGCCGAAGGGCCCACTATATAATCGTAATTCTTAAACTGTTCGTCAAAATGACGGGCCAAATCTACCGCTTTATTCTCGAAACCTGCATTCGCCATCGGTTGGCCGCAACAAGTCTGATTGAGAGGATAATCCACATCCACTCCCAAACTTTTCAGCAGCTTGTACGAGGCTATCCCCACCTGCGGATATACCGCATTGATATAACAAGGAATAAATAAACCTACTTTCATTGTCATTAGTTAATATGTGTCCTATATTGAATAACAAAGTTAGAGGATATTTGTTAAGAAAACAACGAGATTTCTAACGAATAATGAAGCGGAATAGGTAAAAAAGCATAATATTGTGAGCAAAAGCCTTACTAATAAAAAAGTACTCCCCGCGAATCACTTCGCAGGGAGCACTTTTAACTAATAACTAACTTTGTGGTTTACGTAATTTCTATATGACTAACTTATAGTGCAAAGATAGAGGTTAGGGACCACATCCACAATCACTTCATTTAGGTATTCTATCTTATTCCACTCACCATTTGTAGGTATTATAAGTTCATCTTCACCTCGCTTAGTTCAACCAGTTTATTTACGATAGCGTAAATAGTCAATCCGGCAGGTGAATGTATCTGTAGCTTGCGCGCAATATTCCGACGGTGAGTTATCACCGTATGAATGGAGAGGAACAGTTTTTCCGCCGTTTCCTTATTTGTCATCCCACGTACCACGCAACAAATAATTTCTTTCTCACGCTGGCTCAACGCTTCCTGTTCGCCATCTGTTTCATCCACACCAAGATTCATCAGGTCTACTAACTTTTTATTTAAAACTTCGATGTCATCATATAGCGCTATACTCTCATCGTATCCCTTCAACAGATTGGTATCTGTGACTGAACACAACAAAGAAACGCATTTGACAGATGCCTGTGGATAGTTCGATTTGAACTCGTCCACGTTAAACCATCCTCCGAAAGTAGGATTTATGATTAGAATATCCGGCTGATGTCCCTGCATACAATTTTGCAGTCCTTCAAGAGAAGTTATTTCCACCGGCTGTATTATAAGATCAGGCATGCGCTTCAGCACAGCCACAAGTCCGCTACGCACAATGACTGAAGTTTCGGCCACCGCAACGTGCACAAGTTCTGTCCGTTTCATTTCCCCTCCTTTTCCAGCCTAAGTACAGCAGGCACAAACAAGTAATCCTCTACGCGGCAATGAGATGCCAAATCTTGTTCACAACTGAATATGTCGAATAATACGGCGTTCAACAAATGGTTATTTCCTTTTGCCGGATAATATTTAATAATGATGTTTTTTAACTCAGTCAGTGTCGCATCTATCTGATCATGCCTGCGGGCAAACTGTGAGATACGGAATCCTCCCGTTTCTCGTCCCGTCATCAGATTCTCTACATAAGTAAACACATTCATATCTTCATAATCCATGTGTTTACGCACTTCTCCGGCATACTGATCAAAAAATTTCAGAATGAGAAATGCAACCTCGTTTTCCGTGGAACAATCTATAGCTTCTATCAATTTACGGCGTATGGTAGGCAGACAGAAATCAAGGAAATAATGATGTGCCTGTTTTAAATAATTCATCAATGAAGGCATAGAAATATCCTTCACATCATCCTCCATCCGGTCGCTATCTTCAATCATGAAGTTTACCACCGCAAGGAAAGTACGACAATCCACTCCATTTTCACGGCACACCTCCTGTACTGTCTTGTCTCCAAACCCTAACGAAAGATCAAAACGACTCATTACCTGTAGCAATGTATAGTTATCACAGATAAGATAACTCATTTTGTCCGTCGGAGTATATTTACTTGTTTTATACATAGTTATGTTTTTTGTTTCTCTTTATGGCCGCAAAGTTACGGAAAATCACCAGGGTTATCAATCACTATAAATAGGTATTTTCTCTTGTACCCTATAATTCCCGTTCAACCGGCCAATGCCAGTCTTTTAATTATATATTAATATATAGCCGTTAAGATAAGTGGCAAGAAGCAACCACAAAAGATAAGGAACAAAAAGATATGCCGAAGATTTCCTCACCGGATAACTTTCTATCATATAATAAATAACAAGCACATCCAGCACCAGAATATTTGCAAAACCTAGCAACGGACTCCGAAAATAAAAGAAGAAAATGCTCCATGTAAAATTAAACAGAAGCTGGAATCCGAATAATCTGATAATCATTTGTCGTCTTATTGTCCATATATGCCAAATCAACCCGATAGAAATTCCCATGCACAGATAGATAAAACTCCAAGCAATGGGAAAAGCTATATCAGGGGGTGTACAAGAAGGTTTTTCCAATGCAGGATACCAGTTGAGTATAGACTCCGACTGAAAATAAGAAGCAGTACAGCCTACACTAAAACAGATAAGTATAGCAATCAGTATGGGGATTATTCTTTTCATAAGGAGAATTATTTCTATTTATGCCATAATTAACAAACCAACCTCCGGATTTGTTGCAGAAACAGAACACTTCTCCCCTGCAGGTGTCTAAAAAACGTGCTCCCATTCGTTCGCTTACGATGGGAGCACTTACAACACAAAAACTAAACTAGACTTAACTAAACTATTCTATTAAGAAGTTTCACAACTTCCCTTGTCTATGCTGCAAATATAAAAAGATTATTTCTTTTTTGCAAAAGGATATCGACAAAATATCAACTTTTATCATTCAAATATCACATTTTTCAAACAGAATGACTATTCAAATATATCTGTAACTCCTGTTTATAACTATCGGAAATCGGAATATACTCTTTACCGAAAACAATCCGCCCCCGATCAAGCACCTTAATTTTACTCTTTTGCACTATAAACGAGCGATGTACGCGAATAAAACGACTGGAAGGAAGCTTCTCTTCCATAGCTTTCATACTGATAAGTGACAGGATAGCTTTCGGCTCATCCTCCACATGTATTTTAATATAATCCTTCAACCCTTCTATATACAATATCCGGTCTAAAGCAATTCGGAGCAATTTATAATCACTTTTTACATATATACAATCATCCGCCTCATCGGCATCAACACCATTATCCGCCTTTTGTTTCAATTCATACCATTGCACCGCTTTATTCACCGATTGCAAAAAATCGACATAGCTGATAGGTTTCAACAAATAGTCCAAGGCATTGACTTTATAACTATCCAAGGCATACTGTCCGAATGCAGTAGTAAAAATAATCCTTGTTTCAGGACTGACCATGCGTGAAAACTCCAAACCGTTCAACTCGGGCATTTGAATATCAAGGAACAAGACATGCACCTCCTCGTGAAGAGGAATTTCTGTCATAGCTTGCACCGCACTGGAATACCTCCCTACCAACCGGAGGAAAGACGTTTTTTCCACATAGCTTCTCAGCAATTCCAAAGCCAGCGGCTCATCATCTACAATAGCACAATTCAGTATCATAAACTTTTAGTCTGTATAGTTAATATAGAAGAATATACCTGTCCGTTTTCACTGATCCCTTTTATCCATTCGTAATGTCCCGGATAAATCAGTTCCAACCGCTTGCTTACCTGTTCCAGCCCCACTCCACTTCCACTTTTATCTTGCCCGGACTTCGGATGATTGCTGTTAAGGATCTCACATCTCACCGTACCATCCGTATGCCCAAAGATAGAGATACTGATAAAACTGTCTACCGTGGGGCTGATACCATGCTTGAAGGCATTTTCTATCAGCGATATGAAAATAAGGGGAGCGATTTGCAACGCACCTCCAGAGTCTGCCTCCAAATTCACACTCACTTCTACCTGCTGTGGCAGGCGGATACGCATCAGAGCTACATAATTACGGATAAAGTCCAATTCTTTTTCAAGCGGAACAAAAGTCTGCTGATTGTCATAAAGCACATGCCGCAACAATTTACTCAGCTCTTGTACTGCCTCTTGTGCCTTGTCACTATTAAAAGCAATCAAAGCATAGATATTATTTAATGTATTGAGCAGAAAATGAGGATTCAACTGGTTCTTCAAGTTTTTCAGTTCCGCTTCCGTCTTTTGTCTCTCCGCTTCTATCAACCGCTCTTCCGCCTGACGCCAACGCAGGCTGGTACGAATGGCCGCACCCAATCCGGCAACAAAAATCATCATCCCCATATCCCGCGCATAAAATATCCAACGGGGCGGAATATGACGTGCAAACTCAGGAGGCGGAGGAGTGCTTATACTTTCCAGAAATACATGAAGAAGCACACTCAGACAAAGTATCAGCACGGCATTGCTCAGAATATACTTACGCATTTCGTCCGTGAACATATAGCGGGGAACCAGGCACAAGTAATTGACATAGAAGATAATAAAATAGCACAAAGGAACACAACTATGCCTCAAGAATTGGGCCAGATTGAAGCCGCTTCCAAGGTCCATGAATACAAGCGGAAAGCCAAAAACGAGCAACCAACTGACAATATGGATACTCATTTCCAAAAAACGTCGTTGTGAAAATAACTGTTTCATACAGGCAAAGATAAGAAAGATTAGATTAGAAATAAGATTTCCATGATTCTTATTCCATAAAATAAGACTGGCAGGAATCAGTGAAACAAAATTGATTTACAAAAAACATTATAAACAGATAATCGGGAAAAGACCGGAACCCAACTAGCATTCCCATAAATCAATTCTGCTTCACCCCCACACCTTTTCATCCCTACTCGTAACGCAAAGCGTCTATCGGATCCAAATCTGCAGCTTTCTTCGCCGGATACCATCCGAAAAACACACCGGTGACGGTACATACCAGAAATGAAAGCAACACACTCCAAGGCTGGATAAATACAGGCCAATGTGCTATCGTTTTAATCATAAAACTGGCTCCACAACCGATAATCACTCCTATCAGCCCCCCCGTGATACTGATCAGGATAGCCTCTATCAGAAACTGGCTCAGGATATCTACTCCTCGAGCCCCGACCGACATACGCAAACCTATTTCACGAGTACGCTCTGTTACAGACACATACATGATATTCATGATACCGATACCACCGACCACCAAAGATATACCGGCAATACAAGCCAACAAGGTAGTCATCAAGTCTGTTGTAGTGTTGAGCATACTACTCAGCTCCTGCTGGGTGCGGATGGTAAAGTCATCATCATCCGTTTCTTTCAGCTTATGTTCACGACGCAGAATGGTCGTTATCTCATCTACAGCCTCATCGGTCATATCTTCTGTCAGAGCCGAAGCAAAAATTCCACTTAGGTAAGTCTGTGCCAGCAATCGTTTCATCACTGTACTGTAAGGAGCCAGTACTACATCATCCTGGTCCATGCCCATCGAGTTATACCCTTTTGATTTCAGCACACCAATTACCCGGAAAGGAATTTGATTACAACGAATCACTTTCCCTATCGGATCCGATCCGTCGGGAAAAAGATTATCGACAATGGTTTTACCGATAACACAAACCTTGGCTGCCGTACGGATGTCATTCTCGGTAAACATCTCCCCCTGTTCCACGGTGAGCTGACGTATGGTAAGATAATCCATACTTACACCACTCACCGAAGACGGGTAGTTGTTGGCCCCCGCAACAAGTTGTCCCGAAGAAGAAACGTTGGGACTAATGCCGGAGAGATAAGTACACTCTTCGCTCAACTTTTCATAATTTTCCAGTTTCAGTGTCTGCATGGCCGAAGGGTCTTGGCGGACCCCTCCACGCATCTCTGCTCCCGGATGAATCATAATCATGTTTGACCCCATCTCCGAGATTTGTTGCTGGATGCTCTTTTTCGAGCCCTGACCGATGGCAAGCATAGCAATGACTGATGCCACACCGATGATGATCCCCAACATGGTGAGGAAAGCGCGGAGCTTGTTGTTGGCAAGAGCCCGGAGAGCTATTTTAAATAGATTCGTTCCGTTCATAATGATTCTTTTTTATGGTTAGTCCTCATCATTCTTGGGCAAGGCAGCCAGCGCGGCAGCGGCCGAAAGGATCTGAGGATTGATGGTATCTTCCACTACATGCCCGTCACGCAAGCGGATATTACGGCTGCTATACTGGGCTATTTCGGGATTGTGAGTGACAAAAATAAGTGTACGACCTTCGGCGTGTAACTTTTGGAAAAGTACCAGAATTTCGAAAGAGGTACGGGTATCCAGATTACCGGTCGCTTCATCAGCCAAAATAACGGCAGGATTATTCACCAGAGCACGGGCAATGGCCACACGCTGCATCTGTCCGCCGGACATTTGGTTGGATTTATGTTCCAAACGGTCACCTAGCCCCACGGCTATCAGTGATTCAATGGCACGTTTCCGTCTTTCGGAAGCCGATATGGACGAGTTATACATCAAGGGCAACTCCACATTCTCTACGGCAGTCGTCTTAGGCAACAGATTATAGTTCTGAAATACAAAACCTATTTTACGGTTGCGCAACACAGCCCGCTGAGGTTTGCTCATGGTACGCACGGACACACCATCCAACAGGTATTCACCACTGGTAGGGGTATCAAGACATCCCAAAGTATTCAGCAGAGTGGACTTGCCGGAACCAGAAGTACCCATGATAGTGACAAACTCTCCTTCATAAATGGTAAAAGAGATGCCACGCAGAGCGTGGACGGTTTCATCGCCTACCTGGAAGTTCCGTTTTATATTTTGTAATTCGATTATCTTTTTCATATGATTTATTCTTTCAATGTAAACGGAAGCATTACCTTTTATTACTTGTTCTTTTTCTTATTGCTTCCCGGAGGGCCTGGCATGAACGGACTTCTCTCACCTTCTCCGGCAGACGGCTCTTCCATTCCAGGCATAGCACCTTTCACTACCGTTTCTGTCACTACCGGCGTATTTTCAGTGATGCCACTCACAATCTCTGTCTTGCTGCCATCAGTAATACCTATTTTCACAGGATGGGCGGTAAAGGTATTGTTATCCAGTGTCCACACTTTATGACTGCTCTGGCAATCGTTTATCTTACGACCTCCCACTATGTCTTTGTTGGGAGTAAAGCGCAAAGCCTTGTTGGGAACGGTCAACACATTATCCTTGGTCAATGTATAAATGGTAGCGTTGGCGGTAAGACGCGGTTTCAGTTTCAAATAGGGATTATCAGCTGTTATCACTACCTCATAAGTAACTACAGTGGTACTGGTGGTTGTTGAAGAGCTGCTGCTCGTGCTGTTCGTACTTCCCAAACGAACCTGTCTGACTACTCCTTCGAACACATCGTCGGGATAAGCATCCACGGTAAAGGTTACACGGGCTCCTTCCTCCACCCCGGCAATATCGGCTTCATCCACATCGGCCACCACCTGCATCTTGGTCAAGTCGGCAGCGATGGTGAACAGTGTCGGAGTTTCGAAACCGGATGCTACGGTCTGTCCTTCTTCCACATCACGGCTGGTCACCACTCCATCGATAGGCGAGGTGATGGTTGCGTATGACAGGTTACGCTCAGCCTTTGCCAGAGCCGCCTTGCTTTGCTCCAATGCACTTTGGGCACGTTGGAAATTATAAACCGTTTCTTCATAGTCCATATCGCTGATTAATTGCTTCTCGTGCAGTTTACGGTTGCGGTCATATAATTTCTTTTGGTAATCGTACTCGGCCTCATTGCCGTCATAAGTGGCCTTTGCCGACTGAAGTTCA
Source organism: Bacteroides sp. (assembly GCA_019414725.1). Taxonomy (GTDB): domain Bacteria; phylum Bacteroidota; class Bacteroidia; order Bacteroidales; family Bacteroidaceae; genus Phocaeicola. Next base: position 4,950 of record DXLM01000064.1, on the reverse strand, counting down.
CTTTGCAGTGTCACTTTATCCATCTCGGCTATCAATTCTCCTTTCTTTACCACAGAATTGTAATCCACATAAATCTTGTCAATAATACCAGATACCTGCGTACCCACTTCCACCTCTGTCACCGGCTCTATGGTTCCGGTAGCAGTAATGAAATTGCTGACATTACCTTTCGTTACGGTTTCCGTTGCGAAATCGACCGTACTTTTTCCCTCCGGTCCGCCAAGCATCCAGTAACCGCCTGCCACGACCACTACGGCTACCGCTGTAGTAAGGATCATTTTCTTCTTTTCCATAATATAATATGTATAGCGTTATGATTATAATTTTATATCCTGACCTGCATAGAAGTTCAGTAGAGTCCGATCCAAGATAGCCATATACTTGGCCTGGATACGTTGCTGCTGTGCACTGAGCAGGTTATTTTTCTCGGTAAGCAACTCTACGGTATTCTTCATTCCCAAGTTGAATTGCTCGCTGACCATCTCATAACTGGCCTGGCTACTTTTCAGCTTACTCTCAGCCGCCGCATATTGCTCTTGAGCATTAGTAGCGTCCAACCACAGACTTTCTATATTCTTATAGAGTTCCTTTTGCTTGTTTATCAAATCGAGTAGACTACTATCATATTGCAAACGTGCCTTCTGCACAGCACTTTTGTTCTGGCGATTATCAAAAATCGGAATGTTTATATTCAATCCTATCATATTATTCCAGCCATATTTCATTTGTTTGCTCCAGCTATTATCACTGGCACTGTTTGTCATACTCCCCGTAGATGCACTCAGACTGATGGTAGGGAGATAGCCGGCTTTAGCCACTGATATGTCCAATTTGGAATTCTCTATGCTCAACTTGCTGCTTTGAATTTCCGGACGTGATGCCAAAGCCTGCTGATAAACATCCTCCTGAGCAGGTAACGGTTGCAAAACATGTTCATCGGCGAGTTCGGGAAGAACCAAATCCATTTCTTCCGTACCATCCAGCTCCAACAACTGCTTCAACTGCAATTTATAGTCACGCAAGGAACTTTCGGAGATCACCAACTGATATTTGTCACTGCCTACCTGTGATTCCAATTGTGCCAAATCGGCTTTTGAAATACTTCCTTTATGAAAGAGTTCTTTGCCCCTGTCGTATGTAGCTTGGCTCACCTGTAAGGTGTTCTGGTTAATTTTCACCGACTCGTCGGCATAAAGTATCTGGATGAATATTTGTGCAATCTGCTCTTGCAAAGAGTTTTCTGTTTCGGCTACGGTAAGCCCTGCAATCTGCTGACTCGTCTTCTTTTGTTTGATGGCATTCAACCGTTTGTTACCATTCCACAATGTCCATTGTGCATTCAGACCATAGTTTCCATTATAAGTGGTTTTACTGTCACTACTGATGATTTCCGTTCCGCTTACCGTGTTACTGGTTTCCTGATACGGACGGTTCGTCACATTCTGTCCTGTGCTGAACGACAGACTGGGAAATAGTGCGGCTTTGGCGGTTTTCACGTCTACAGAACTCTCTTCCAGTGAGATTTTGTCCTGCTGCAATTGGATATTTTTCTCCAATGCATAGTCAATACAGTCGTCCAGCGTCCACTTTTTGGCCTCTTGCGCGGAAACCGAAGTGACCGCGACCCAAATCATTACGAAATATACTACTCGTTGTTTCATCCTTTTTACTATTTAATTTGTTTGTACAAAAGTAGAGGACTGTGATTTTTTTAGCAATAAATATAGATTTGTGGAATATTTCTATGGACAAAAACTTGCTTTTTACCGATAAAGTGTTTTTCTTTGTAATTATTACAACTTTAAGATAAATTTATGAATGATTCTTTGTTGACACGCATCTGGATATTCTATCGCGACGGCTTTCGCGAGATGACCTTGGGACGTACCCTTTGGACGATTATTCTTATCAAACTATTCATCATGTTCTTTATTCTAAAACTTTTCTTCTTTCCCTCCTTCCTTGGCGGGAAGACAACGGAAGAGAAGCAACAGTATGTAGGTGAGGAGTTAATAGAACGGGCAAATCCATAAACATTTAAATAAATCAGAAAGTTATGTTTGAAAACATTGACACTTCATTAATTGACTGGTCAAGAGCACAGTTCGCTCTAACGGCCATGTATCACTGGCTTTTCGTACCTCTCACTTTGGGATTAGCTGTGATAATGGGGCTCATGGAGACCTTTTATGTAACAACAGGTAAGGAATTCTGGAAGAACACAGCTAAATTCTGGATGAAACTGTTTGGAATCAATTTCGCCGTAGGTGTTGCCACCGGTCTGATTCTGGAATTCGAGTTCGGAACTAACTGGAGTAACTATTCCTGGTTTGTGGGCGATATCTTCGGAGCCCCACTGGCTATCGAAGGAATCCTGGCATTTTTTATGGAAGCCACTTTCATTGCCGTCATGTTCTTCGGCTGGAACAAAGTGAGCAAGCGTTTCCATCTGGCATCCACCTGGCTCACCGGACTGGGAGCAACGATCTCCGCTTGGTGGATTCTGGTCGCCAATGCCTGGATGCAATACCCCGTAGGGATGGCTTTCAATCCCGAAACAGTAAGAAATGAAATGGTGGACTTTGCAGCTGTCGCCCTCTCTCCCATGGCTATCGCCAAGTTCTTCCACACAGTGTTAAGCAGCTGGATACTGGGAGCCGTTTTTGTAGTAGGAATAAGTTGCTGGTATTTACTGCGCAACCGTCAGAAGGAGTTCGCTCTGAGCAGTATTAAAGTTGCCGCCGCCGTAGGTTTGTTCGCCTCTCTCGTCACTGCATGGACGGGGGATATTTCGGGAGTACAGGTAGCCAAAGTGCAACCTATGAAAATGGCTGCCGCTGAAGGATTGCACGATGGCGGAAACGGAGTACCCTTCACCATTGCAGGCGATTTGAAAATCCCCAAAATGCTTTCTATCCTTGCCACTCACGACATAGACGGTTATGTACCGGGTATCAACAATCTGCTGGAAGGTGGTTATCAGATGCCCGACGGTACAACGGCTTTATCGGCCGAAGAGAAAATTAAACGCGGACAGATTGCCATCGCCGCCCTGGATGCATTCCGCAAAGCGCATAAGGCAGGTGACGAAGCAAGTGCCGCAGCAGCTCGCAAGACATTGGACGAAAACGTGAAATATTTTGGTTACGGATATATCAAGGATCCCGCCCATCTGGTTCCTAATGTAGGACTTACTTTCTGGTCATTCCGGATCATGGTAGGGCTGGGAGGTTATTTCATCCTGTTCTTTATTATAGTACTGATTGTATCGAAAAAAGAGAAGCTGGCTGATATGCGATGGTTACAACGGGTGGCTTTGTGGACTATTCCACTAGCCTATATCGGCAGTCAGGCAGGCTGGGTGGTAGCCGAAGTGGGGCGCCAGCCATGGGCCATACAGGATATGTTGCCTGTAGGAGCAGCCATCTCCAAATTGCAGACAGGTTCCGTACAGCTTACTTTCTTTATCTTCCTTCTATTGTTTACCGTTCTGCTCTTTGCTGAAATAGGTATCATGCTGAAGGCCATCAAGAAAGGACCGGAAGGAATTAAGAATTAAGGAATAAATGAAACAGGCGGAAATAATTCAGGCTGCGCAATAAATGGGCTACATACAGGAGATTAATTCCGCCAGCAAGTCATTCTTTTTTTAGTTCAAGTTTCTCTAATTCTATTTTTCAATATTCAATTCTCAATTTTTAATTTAGAATATTATGGACTATATATTTCTACAAAATTATTGGTGGTTCCTAGTATCGTTACTGGGTGCTTTGTTGGTGTTCCTGCTCTTTGTGCAGGGTGGCAACTCTTTGCTGTTCACGCTGGGACGCAATGACGAAGAACGTGCCTTGCTGGTAAACTCCACAGGACGCAAGTGGGAGTTTACTTTTACCACCCTTGTCACTTTCGGCGGCGCCTTCTTCGCTTCTTTTCCGCTGTTCTACAGTACCAGCTTTGGCGGTGCTTACTGGTTGTGGATGATTATTCTTTTCAGTTTCGTATTGCAAGCTGTTTCATACGAGTTCCAGTCCAAGCTGGGCAATCTGCTGGGCAAACATACTTACCAATGGTTTCTGGTTATAAATGGTATTGTAGAGCCTCTATTGCTGGGAGGTGCGGTAGCCACATTCTTTACCGGCTCCAATTTCCTGGTTAATAAAGGAAACATGGGTAATGAGTTGATGCCTGTCATCAGCAGTTGGGCAAACGGATGGCACGGACTGGATGCGCTGACCAATCCTTGGAATCTGGTCTTGGGATTTGCCGTATTCTTCCTGGCCCGCCTTTTGGGCAATCTTTATTTTATCAATAACATCCGGGATAAAGACTTAATCCCCCGCTGCCGCCGTCAGCTTATAACAGATGCTATTCCTTTCCTTATTCTATTTCTGGCATTTGTTATCCGTACTTTATTGGCTGATGGTTTCGCTGTAAATCCCGAGACAAAAGAAGTTTATATGGAACCTTACAAGTATTTCATCAATCTGATGGATATGCCTCTATTGCTGGTATTGTTCCTATCAGGCGTTGTCGGGGTACTTTGGGGTATCGGAAGGGCTGTCTTCAGCAAGACTGCGACCAATGGTATCTGGTTTACCGGAATAGGAGTTGTATTGACTGTATTAGCTTTATTGCTTTGTGCGGGATATAATAATACGGCTTATTACCCGTCCACAGCCGATCTACAAAGTTCGCTGACCTTGGCAAACAGTTGCTCCAGCGAATTTACCCTGCGCACCATGGCATACGTTTCCATTCTGGTACCTTTCGTTCTGGCCTATATTATTTATGCTTGGCGTGCCATAGACCGCAAGCCCATTACAGCAAAGGAACTGGAACAAGACGGACACGCTTATTAAAGAGTCTTAATGGATTATAGTGAAGGCATCCTGTTTTGCAAATAGCTGTAAACAGGATGCCTTTCTATGTTAAATAACATTGTTTCAACCT
>DXLM01000063.1 GCA_019414725.1 Bacteroides sp. | reverse complement strand
CAAGCTCTTTACTGCAATTGAGATTGTCATTGAGATTGCTTGCGGATTTTAGGGTTTATAAAGATAAGAAAGAGTTTACAGCGGATATGAAGAATATCTATAATGCACCCAACAAAGAGGTTGCAGCCACAGAACTTGACAATCTGGAAAAGAAATGGGGAGGAAAGTATCCTTATGCTATACTTTCATGGAGAAACAACTGGGATGATTTGACTGTTTTCTTCCAGTTTCCGCTGGAAATCAGGAAAATAATCTACACAACTAATCTCATTGAGAATCTAAACGGAAAAATCAGAAAGTACACCAAATCAAAGCTTTCATTCCCTTCGGATGATGCTGTAAAAAAGACCGTTTATCTTTCGCTTATGGAGATTGAAAAGAAATGGACAATGCCTATTTCAAACTGGGGCTTGATTATGAATCAATTTATGCTTATGTTTGAAAACAGAATTCAGATATAAGAACAAACTTACAACTGAATCCTGTTTCCATTTACACAAAATTTTGGACAGTGTCTTCTATTACGGGATAGTGTTTAACTTGTCCAACTTTTTGGGGTCACTTCATTTTTGAAGAAAGCCTCTTTTTCCTTATTTCTTGCTGACAAATCAATCGACTTGTCCCAATGAATTTCCATATTCCATTTCGCCCTGAACTACAAAGAACACATCGTCGGGTTCGAAAGGTCCCATACCATCTTTTGCAGCCTCTTTGACTATGTAGTTTACAATTTCATCCTGGTCGATGTTGATGTAACCTTCTTCGTCAGGTTGAGCGTCCAGACATCCGCTGGTTGTATAATAGTCTACTATCAAGTCGAGAATGTAATACAAATCGTCGTCTGTAAACTTCTCTTTCAAATCCTGAGGCAAATAGTTCTTAATAAACTCGATGGTTTTTTCATCGTCCTCATCTTCCAACAAGAAATCGTCTTCCATTCCCATAGTCTTAGCGCGTTTTAAGTTATTTTATTTCAATAAAGCTTCAACTTTTTCTTTCAAAGCAGCCTTTGTAGTAGCACCAACCTGTTTGTCTACCACTTCACCGTTCTTGATGAACAATACGGTAGGAATATTACGTACACCAAACTGTGCAGGAAGATCAGCGTTATCGTCTACATCACATTTACCGATGTTTACAGTATCTTTATACTCTTCTGCCAATTCTTCGATGTAAGGAGCAATCTGCTTACAAGGTCCACACCAAGTAGCCCAGAAATCCAATACTACAGGTTTTCCTTCTGCTACAATAGCTTCAAAATTGTCATCTTTAATGTTCAATGCCATAATTCTAGTTGTTTAGGTTATTCAATTATATACGCAAATATATACTAATTTATTTTATAGTCCAACAATGGCTGACTTTTTAAATAATTTACAATGTCTTTTCGTACTGATATTTTCATCGTACGTGACATCAGATTGACATACATCTGTCCGTCTTCATCTCGGATATAGAAGTACAGTTCGGCATTTCCGGGATTTTCTTTTACCAGCGAACTCAGTTCCATAATCATCTCGTCGTTGACAGCAGACAGAGGAGCGGTAACCGTCAGCTTTTCTATCAGCCGGTCTTTTACTTCCGACAGCAGTTCGATGTTATTGATCTTCACTTCCCATTCTTCCTGCTTCCACTGGCGAGGCTGACACTTACCGTGCATAAATAAAAACATTCCTTCGGCAAAAAAGTTTTTCTTTTCTACCCATTCATTGCCAAAAAATGCAAATTCGGCCGTACCGGAATAGTCTTCCACTTTTGCCACGCCAAAAGGTTTTCCTGTTTTGGTATATCCTTCGCGTACACCGGTTACGATACCTCCCAGTGTCAGGTCATGATTCTGCAACGGAGTCAGATCAGACAGTTGTGCCATATGGGTATTGCATACATTTTCAAGTATTACAGAAAACTCATCCAGCGGATGTGCAGACAGATAAATACCTACTAGTTCACGCTCTTTGTTCAAGCGTTCCAGATCGCTCCATGCCGATGCACGGACAATTTCGGGAGTAGATATTTCCACCTCATGCTCACCACCAAACAACGAATTGGCGGCAGCTGCCTTATCCATCTGATATTTGTTTCCATAACGCACCAGTACTTCGACAAATGTTTCGTCTTTGGCATTCTTTACAAAGAAGTCTTCGCGATGAATGTTCGGGAAGCTGTCGAATGCTCCGGCCAAAGCCAGATTTTCGATATTCTTACGGTTACATGCCGAAAGATTCACACGCTGCACAAAGTCGAAGATATCTTTAAACGGTCCGTTTTTCTGCCGTTCGGTCAAGATGCTTTGTACAGCAGATTCTCCCACTCCCTTAATAGCTCCCAGTCCGAAACGGATATCTCCATGACGGTTTACAGAGAATTTCAGGCTACTTTCGTTTACATCAGGACCCAGTACGTTCACCCCGGTAGCCTTACTTTCGTCCATCAGTTTGGTAATTTCGGTAATGTTCGAAATGTTACGGCTCATGGTAGCCGCCATATATTCCGACGGATAGTTGGCTTTCAGATAAGCAGTCTGATAGGCAACCCACGAATAGCAGGTAGCATGCGACTTATTGAAGGCGTAGGAAGCAAATTTTTCCCAGTCTGCCCAGATCTTTTCCAGAATCTTCGGATCATGACCGTTTTTCTTACCTCCTTCGATAAACTTAGGCTTCATATGATCCAGCTTGTCGCGCAACTTCTTACCCATCGCCTTACGCAAGGCATCCGATTCACCACGGGTAAAGTCGGCAAGCAGACGCGACAGCAACATCACCTGCTCCTGATAGACAGTAATACCGTATGTATCTTTCAGATACTTCTCCATGACGGGAATATCGTACTCGATAGGCTTACGTCCTTGCTTACGGTCGATAAAGTCGGGGATATAATCCATCGGTCCCGGACGGTAAAGGGCATTCATGGCAATCAAATCCTCGAACGTAGTCGGCTGAAGTTCACGAAGATATTTCTGCATACCAGCCGATTCGAACTGGAACGTACCGATGGTTCTACCCTCACTATAAAGGCGGTAAGTAGCAGGGTCGTCGATAGGTATCTCGTCTATATTCAGGATAATTCCTTTACTCTGCTTAATATTTTCGAGAGCTTCCTTGATGATGGAGAGTGTCTTCAGCCCCAGGAAGTCCATCTTGATCAGTCCCGTATCTTCAATAACCGAACCTTCATACTGGGTAACGAGCATCTTCTCGCCGGTTTCTTTATCGTCGGCCGTACTGACAGGAACCCAGTCAGTAATATCGTCACGGCAGATAATAGTACCACAGGCATGTACACCCGTATTGCGGACGTTTCCTTCCAACATCTTGGCGTACTTAATGGTATCACGAAGCACAGGATCCGACGATACTTCGGCTGCCTGAAGCTCGGGCACATAGGCTATTGCATTGGGCAAGTTAAGTTTCTTATCAGGAATCTTATCGGGTACAAGCTTACACAAACGGTCGGACTCCGAAAGAGGCAATTTCTGTACACGTGCTACATCCTTAATGGCAAGCTTGGTAGCCATCGTACCGTATGTAATAATATGAGCAACCTTTTCCTGTCCGTACTTCTCAGTTACCCAATTCAACACGCGTCCTCGTCCGTCATCATCGAAGTCGACATCGATATCAGGCAAAGAAATACGGTCAGGGTTCAGGAAACGCTCGAACAGCAAATCGTATTTGATAGGGTCGATCTGCGTAATACCCAGACAGTAGGCTACAGCCGAACCGGCTGCTGATCCACGTCCCGGACCGACAGATACATCAAGTTGATTGCGGGCCGCAGAAATAAAGTCCTGCACAATAAGGAAGTAACCCGGGAAACCCATGGTTTTCATGATATGAAGTTCGAACTTGATACGTTCTTTTACTTCATCTTCCAGATGCTCACCATAACGGCGGCGTGCTCCGTCGTATGCCAGCTTTGACAGATAATCGGCTTCCAGCTTGATACGATACAGCTTTTCGTAACCTCCCAGTCGCTCAATCTTGGCCTTTGCCGACGCTTCATCCATGACCACATTGCCATTTTCATCTTGGGTAAATTCATCGAACAAATCTTTTTCGGTGAATTTCTTACGATATTCCTCTTCTGTTCCGAAATCTTCGGGAATGGCAAAAGTAGGCATGATAGGCGCATTATCGATCGAATAAAACTCTACCTGATCGCATATATCGCAAGTATTCGCCAGTGCTTCGGGCACATCGGCAAACACTTCGTTCATTTCTTCACGGGTTTTCATCCACTCCTGTTTGGTATAAAGCATACGGTTAGGATCGTCCAGATCCTTACCCGTACTCAAACAGATTAGACGGTCGTGTGCTTCAGCATTTTCTTCATCGACAAAGTGTACATCGTTTGTACACACCAGTTTGATATTATATTTTTTTGAATACTCTACCAATTTTTGATTTACAACTTCCTGAAGCTTGTAAGTTTCATGATTTGCACGAGGTACAGTAGCCTTGTGACGCTGAAGTTCAAGATAAAAATCATCGCCAAACAGATTCTTATACCACTGGATAGCTTCTTCTGCCTCTGCAAACTGACCTGCCGTAATGCGGCGTGGAATCTCTCCACCCAAACATGCCGAACAGACAATCAGTCCTTCGTGATATTTTTCCAGTTCCACACGGTCGGTACGCGGACGCATATAGAATCCCTCGGTCCATGCTTTCGATACCAGTTTGATAAGGTTGTGATAACCCTTCAGGTTTTTAGCAAGTACCACCAGGTGGTATCCACTCTGGTCAGCCTTTCCTTCCTTATCAGTCAGACGACGGCGTGCGACATACATTTCACAACCGATAATCGGCTTGAAGAGCTTCTTCTTGGCAGCTTCCAACTGTTCACGGCAAGCAGCAAGGTCGACTTCCGGATTCTCCGACTCAGCTTTTCCACTTTCCAGTGCAGCTATCTTTTTCTTCAAATCCTTTATTTCACCGTTGGTCCCGCCATTCTTCTTATTTACATAATTGAAGAATTCCTTTATACCGAACATATCACCATGATCGGTAACAGCAATGCCTCGCATGCCGTTGGCTATGGCTTTATCTACTAAACGGGGAATTGATGCCTGACCATCGAGAATAGAATATTGAGTATGGACGTGCAAATGAACAAAATCTTGCATATTTTCATTATTAAAAACAGAGTTCAAAGATACCGAGCTTTCGGAGAACAACCAACTACAAACGATAAAACTTGTAACGAATGAATACTTTTTAGTAAAAAAAAGGCATAAAGGACAATTCTAACGGTTGTTTATTTGGCAGGTTTTTAAATTAAATATATTTTTGCACGATAAATAAACTTTGTTATGACCCGATTGAACAAAATAAAAAAGATAAAGAAAATAAGATTACACCGGGAAGGTACTCACATTCTAATCACCAGCGCACTTTTATTGCTTATTGTCAACGCAGCATTGTATTGGGGATTAGAGTGCAAAATGCCTTTCTACATCATAGCTTTTGCCAGCATCATTCTTTACCTGCTGATGGCAAATTTTTTCCGTTGCCCTATCCGTCTGTTCGATGGTGAAACAGAAAAAATTGTCGTAGCCCCTGCCGATGGTCGTATCGTTGTGATAGAGGAAGTAGATGAGCATGAATATTTTCATGACCGTCGTCTGATGATTTCTATCTTTATGGATATTACAAACGTTCATGCCAACTGGTATCCGGTAGATGGAGTTATTCGTCACGTTGATCATCATAACGGACGTTTCATGAAAGCATGGTTACCGAAAGCGAGTACAGAAAACGAACGCTCGATGGTGGTAATAGATACTCCGGAAGGACATACGGTCATGGCCAGACAGATTGCGGGAGCAGTAGCACGCCGTATCGTTACTTATGCAGAAAAAGGAGAAGACTGCTACATTGACGAACACATGGGATTCATAAAATTCGGATCACGTGTAGACGTATATTTGCCTCTGGGAACTGAAGTGTGCGTTAAGATGGGGCAAAAGACAACAGGTAATCAGACTGTCATAGCAAAATTAAAGTAATACAGGAAGGAAGCAAAAACATGGCAAACGCAATCGTTCGCAATATTCCCAATACACTTACAAGCTGCAACTTGTTTTCAGGTTGTATAGCTGCGTATATGGCTTTTCATGGCAATTATAAGGAAGCCTTATTATTCATTGTATTAGGTGCTATGTTCGATTTCTTTGATGGAATGACCGCACGTTTGCTACATGTATCATCTCCTATCGGTAAAGAACTAGACTCACTGGCTGATGACATTACATTCGGACTGGCTCCGGCAGCCATTGCTTTTTCCTTGTTCAAGGAAGTATATTATCCGGATTTTTTAATGCCGGTAGCAGGCATTATGCCATACACGGCTTTTCTGATTGCTGTATTCTCGGGATTAAGACTAGCCAAATTTAATATAGACGAACGCCAGACCAGTTCTTTTATCGGCATGCCTACGCCTGCCAATGCATTATTCTGGGCTTCATTGGCTGTAGGAGGACATTCTTTTTTAATATCCGACAATTTTAATGCTATCTATCTTTTTGTATTAGTGGTAGTCATGTCATTACTGCTTGTCGCAGAACTGCCAATGTTCTCATTGAAGTTTAAAGATTTGTCTTGGGGACACAACAAAGTCAGTTATATATTTTTGATTGTCAGTCTGCCATTGCTTATCATTTTCCAGTTAAGCGGTATAGCAGCGGTCATTATCTGGTATATTCTCCTGTCATTGGCAACACGTAAAAAATAATTAAAACAATAATCGCGGCACGGTTATTGTTACTTTATGAATAAAAACAATAACTATGTTTCATATTTTAGGATTTCTATTTTTTTTCACTCTGATAATTCTTGTTATCGGACTTGCCTTAATCTCCAAGGTGATACGTACAATATTAGGAATCGGTCGTCGTATGACAACCGGAAACGCATCTTCCTCGACTAATACGAGTTCACGAAACAGTCAGTATAACTCATCATCTTCCAGCGAAAGCAATTCACAGCGTCAGCCCAATGAAACTACATCGGGCAGGAAAAAGATATTTGGAAGTGACGAGGGTGAATATATTGACTTTGAAGAGGTAAAGGAATAAGAAACTGAGAATATTCAAAGGATATCAAAATAATTTCCCCACTTAAAAAAGACTTTCTTTTTACAGATAAGTCTGTTTTTAAGTGGGGAAACTTTTTTATATCTCTATACTCAATATATCAGGTTATTCTTCATCATCGTCCACCAAATCTTGTATCGGCATCTGACGCTTAATAGCCTCACGGAAAGAAATAATGGTTTCCGAACGCGCCAATCCCAAAGGCTGCAACTTATCGTGGATAATATTTAGCAAGTGATGATTGTTTCTGGCGTAAATCTTTATGAACATGTCATATTGTCCGGTTGTATAATGACACTCTACCACTTCGGGAATACATTTTAGAGCTTCTGTCACCGAATCAAATTGTTCGGGATCTCTCAGAAACAAACCAATATAAGCACAAGTTTCATAACCGACCTTTTCAGGATCTATTATAAACTCGGAGCCTTTCAGTATTCCCAAGTTTGTCAACTTTTGAATACGCTGATGAATCGCTGCACCCGAGACATTACAAGCACGAGCTACTTCCAGAAATGGAATACGAGCATTGTCAGCAATCAAGCGCAAAATCTGTTCGTCTAATTTGTCTAATTGATGATGTCCCATTGATTAATGTTTTATTTGGTACAAATATAGTATATTTATTCCATACGCTAGATACCAATTATAACTTTTATCTTTGTTTTAGCAGTAAATTGGCAGATAGTCCTATCTTTGTAAAAATTTAAATCTTTTGAATTATGAGAAAAAATATATGGGCAGCATTGCTGATTTCAGCATGCACGCAGATTGGAGCATATGCACAAAACTTCGATGATTTCTTTATTAATAAAACACTGAGAGTAGATTATTTGTTCAACGGAAATGCGCAAAAACAAGAAATAAGCCTTGATGAACTGGTATCACTTCCCGGATGGGCCGGAAGAAGAAATTTTCTTGATAAACTTCCGTTAGAAGGCAACGGACAGATTACAATGAAAGATAAGGCATCTGGAAAGGTAATATACCGTACATCCTTTTCCAGCCTATTCCAAGAATGGGTAAGTGAAGAGGAAGCCAGCCGTGTGACCAGGGGATTCGAAAACACTTTTTTACTTCCCTATCCTAAACAACCAGCAACGGTAACCATCGAACTGAAGAACGTTTATCATCAGGCCTGTGCTTCACTCACGCATGAAATCAATCCGGATGATATCCTTATTCACCAACGCGGTACAACGCATATAACTCCTCATCGCTATCTGCTTCAAAACGGTACACCCGAAAAATGTATTGATCTCGCTATCATGGCTGAAGGATATACCGAAGACGAAATGGAAACCTTCTACAAAGACGCCCAGACTGCTTGTGAAGCAATATTTGCTCACGAACCATTCAAGCATCTGAAAGAACGTTTCAACGTCGTAGCAGTAGCTACACCTTCTCACGATAGTGGAGTGAGCATTCCGAGAAAAAGGAAATGGAAAAATACTGCTGTCAGTTCTCATTTTGATACATTCTATTCCGATCGCTACTTGACAACTCGCAGCGTAAAAGCCATGCATAACTGGCTTGCTGGCATTCCTTATGAGCATATCATTATTCTGGCCAATACTGACACTTACGGTGGAGGAGGTATCTATAATTCATACTTGCTGACTACGGCACATCACCCGATGTTTAAGCCCGTAGTAGTACATGAGTTAGGTCATAGTTTCGGAGGATTAGGTGACGAATATGCATATGACACAGCTCCCAGTCCGCAATACCCATATAGCGTAGAACCATGGGAACCTAATATAACGACACTGGTTGATTTTGAAAGCAAATGGAAAGATATGCTTCCGGCACAAACTCCTGTCCCCACTCCAGCAGAAACAGACCCTAATACGATATACACTAAAGTAGGTGTATACGAAGGAGGAGGATATACATTAAAAGGAATCTATCGTCCGACAACAGAATGCAGAATGAAAATAAACGAAGCACCTCGTTTCTGTCCTGTTTGCGAACGTTCACTCGAAAAAACAATTCATTTCTATACCGATTAAAATATTTAAAACCATGTTGACATTTACCAAAATCCAAACGAATCACAAACATTATGACTTTGTAGAAGAACTTTTACATCAGTCATTTCCTCTTAACGAGCGCAGAGATGATGATTGCCAACGGTTTAATACAGACAACAACCCGTTATTCCACTGCTATTTGATTACAGAAAACGTGGATGAAAAAGAAGAGAGTCTTATCGGATTGATTACAGTCTGGGAATTAAATGGTTTTCGATATGTAGAACATTTGGCTACCTCACCAGCCATACGTAATAAAGGCTATGGTAAACTTATCATGGAAGCTCTCAAAAAGAAATTCTCAGGAATTATCATCTTGGAAGTAGAAAGACCAGAAGATGAAATGAGCAAGCGCCGGATAGAATTTTATAAGCGATGTGGCTTTTCTCTTTGTGAAAAAGACTACATTCAGCCAGCCTACAGAAAGGGAGGTGAAGGAGTACCTTTATATCTGATGTATATTGGAACAGATAACATAGATCCGCAATATCCTGAAATAAGAAATGAGATCTATCAAAAAGTATATAATGTAAATTAGAAACGGCCTCAATTACCATCGCAATTCTCATAAACACATAAATATAGCTGAAGATATACCAATCTCTAATTGCATAAAGATAATCGTATAAGTTGACGCTTGAATATCTTTATCGAAAATAGAAAGACGCTACCAAAAGATAATGTGTTTTCTAAAAATGAGGCTGTTTCAAAATAGAACAGCGAAAGTAAAAATCTTACAGATTAAAACTGAGAAATAAAATCTCCTGCTTTAGTCTTTATTTATTATAATAATAGGACTAAAAGCAGGAGTTTTTTATGTCGTAATTTATATAGATGATAAGTAAACCTATCTCAGTTTTTTATTTTGATACAGCTCCATTTTAATGGAGCATACTGGCCTTTTCATTATAGATTTACCTCCCTTTAATATTTCTGAATATTCGTTTTAATCTAACAGAATCTGCAAGAATAAGCCTGAAAGACAATAAGAAACGGCATACTTTGATTATCTCAATAAAAAAAGAGAGGTTACTCTTCAACGGAGTAACCTCTCTCATTATAGCTTATCTTAAACTATTACTGACGCTGTGTAGCAGAATAGTTAATCTTCAAAGCATAAGCCTGACGAAGTGCCTGTTTTACTTCTGTTACAATACCCATCTTAGTCTTAGCATCGACTTTCAATGATACAGTCATAAACGGCTTATCAGCTTCTTTCATGTTTTCACGTTCCTGATAGATGTAGTCCTGAACTTCTGATGCTTCAGCAAACTTATCATTCAACTGAATACGGTCAGTAGTACCCATCTTCTTCTGGAATTCCGGCAAAGGTTTACCGATATAGATGAAAGAAACCAAAGATTTCTTTTCAAGCTTTTCCAATTCTGTAGCCTGAGGAACCTTAAACTGAACCTTCAATGTAACTTCACGCATAGTTGTTACAATCATGAAGAAGAACAACATGGTAAAGATAAGGTCAGGCAAAGAAGAGGTGTTCAATTCAGGCATCTCGCGCTTGCCACTCTTATTAAATTTTCCCATGATTAGTTTCCTCCATATTTTTTAGGTTCTGCTTCAGAAATCTTTTGTGGATAGTAATCCATAATAGCATCCTTCTCTTCCTCTGAACATTCTGCATATTCCTTACCAAACTTAGACTTAGCAAGTTCGCTACGTAATTCGTTATATGCAGCTACCAATTCATTCTGAACCTGAAGGTAAGCTTCATAGCTTGTACCAACGTCGTTCTGTACAGAAATTACATGCTTTTCAGTAATCATCACATCACCAAAGAATGGGATATTCTTTGCATGCTTTTCAGGCATGTTAGGATCATCATTCGGGTTTGCAATGAATTCTTTAGCCTTTTCTCTTAATTGCTTAATATCAGACCATTCTCCACCAACCATCAACTGGTCGTCTTTGTTCAAACGAACCTGGAGAACGTTTCTTTCCTTAACAATGATATCATCTTTCTGATCTTTGTTTTCTGGTGGAGGCGGCAAACGTCTCGCCAAACCACGGTCAGTATCCATTGATGTTGTAATAAGGAAGAAGATAAGCAACATGAAGGCGATATCTGCCGTTGAACTAGCATTAATTCCCGGCACTTTTCTATTCCTTTTTGCCATTTTTACTTACTTCGTTTAATTAAACTTCAATGATAATTACTTTTTAAAGATACCAGACAAGTTAATCAATGTACCGATAGCTGCAATACCGAACAATACATAAGTAGAGTAAAGCAACATATCAGAAACTTTCAACATTGTTACATCTGAATATTCAGATCCGTCACCTAAAACAACAGTTTCAGAAGAACCGATATTGTAAGTTACGATTAACAGTACAACCAATAAGATCAATCCCAGCAAAGATTTAACAGCGCCTTTCGGATTATCTTTCAATGCTCCACCAAACTGAGCGATAGCACCAATAAGAGTAGCAATAACAGTCACAGCAAACATTCCGTACATTAAGTACATCAGAGCTGGCGTATTAGCAGGTTCAACCAAACCTGCTGCATTTGTTTCGTTGTATCCTACTCCGAAGAACATGCCAAGCACAACCAAGATAAGGGCGATGCAGACATAGAATACGTAGTAAGAAACTTTGTATGATAATTTAGCCATTGTTCAAAAATTATTTTTTGTATTTCAAGTTGTATTTCATGATCATATCAAGCAATGTGATAGAAGAATCTTCCATCTGACTTGTGATAGCTTCAATCTTAGAAAGAATGTAGTTATAGAATACCTGAAGAATCAATGCTACAATCAAACCGAAGATAGTAGTGATCAACGCAACTTTCATACCACCAGCAACAACTGTCGGAGAGATATCACCTGCACGCTGGATATTATCGAACGCCATAACCATACCGATTACAGTACCCAAGAATCCCAAAGACGGAGCCATTGCGATGAACAGTGTAATCCAAGAACATCCTTTTTCAAGGTAACCAGCCTGAACACCACCGTAAGATACTACAGAACGTTCAACAACGTCTACACCTTCGTCGATTCTCATCAGACCCTGATAGCAGATAGAAGCAACAGGACCACGAGTGTTACGGCAAATAGTCTTAGCACCTTCTACATCACCTTTTTCCAAAGCTGCTTCAACTTTAGCCATCAATTTTTTAACGTCAACTTCTGCCAAGCTCAAGTAAATGATACGTTCGATACAGAAAGCCAAACCAAGTACCAATGCGATAGCAACCAATGACATAAAGCCAGCGTCACCTTCGATAAACTTAGTTTTCAACTCTTTGTGCATACTGCCTTCTTCAACTGTAGCAGTAGCTACTTCTTCAGTTGCAGCAGGTGCAACCTGTTCTGTTTGTTCTGGAGCTGCTGTAGCTGTAGAATCCTGAGCCATAGCTGTCTGAGTCATTCCAAATGAGAGGACTCCCATCACTGCAAGAATTGCAAATAACTTTTTCATTGTGTGTCTAATTTTTAAGATTAAATAATTAATAGTTATAAATTGTTTTTAATTGTTTCATCTTTTTCTCACTGCGGAGAGAACGGGATTCGAACCCGTGATACGCTTTTGGCGTATACACGCTTTCCAGGCGTGCCTCTTCAACCACTCGAGCACCTCTCCTCATGACCTCGCTTGAAAGCCTTTTTCTTAAATCGAACGCAAATTACAAATAAAAATGCGAACGGCAAGCGATTTCAGCCACAAATGTATTCTTTTTTTTCGTCTTACATAACATTCACTAGCCAAAAGTTTATTTATACCCCTAAAATTAATAAACTTTAAAAACTATTCTCGGCATTTTTAAAAACTTTCAGCGCGTTTTCCGAGGTCACACGACCTATTTCCGACAAGGAAACATCATACACTTCGGATAGTTTTTCGGCCACTTTTACCAGGTATGCACTTTCATTGCGCTTTCCTCTATAAGGAACTGATGCCAGATAAGGTGAATCTGTTTCCAGGACTAAACGCTTCAAAGGTACAGATTTCAAAACTTCCGGCAAAATACTTTTCTTAAAAGTTACGACTCCATTTATGCCAAACATAAATCCGGAATACTCCATCAGCTTATGTGCGTCCTCTATTGTACCGGTAAAACTATGAAATATTCCGGTAAGTGATGTTTTACGATAGGGTTCCAGAACTTCAAGCAACTCCGGATAAGCCTCACGACAGTGAATAATCAGCGGTAAATCATACTCAAGAGCCCATTTCACCTGAATATCGAGTACCTCCATCTGCTCTTTTTTAAATGTCTTATCCCAGTATAAGTCCATCCCTACCTCTCCGATACCATAGAAAACTTGCTCCGAGCGCAACCATTTTTCTACCGTACCCAGACGTTCTTTCCAGTTTTCATCTACCGAAGTCGGATGAAAACCTATCATGGGATAGCACCCATCGTGAGAGTTACATAAAGCCAACATAGCTTCTACTGAAGTATCATCTATATTCGGCATAAAAAGACGTGTCACTCCTGCCTCTGTAGCACGAATAATTGCCAACTCACGATCTTCATCAAACTCTTCTGCAAAAAGATGTGTATGTGTATCGATTAAAGCTACCATATTGCTTATTTATTAAACGTTATAAATTACGTTCCATCAAACTCATTACAAAATCAGACAGTTTTTTCTTGTATTCTTCTTCCACGTTCACCTCTTTCAGCAGCCTCATTCCTTCATGATAATATTCATTTATCTTATCTCGGCATATATTCTGCAAGCCCACCTTATTATATATAGCAGTAACAGCTTCTATCTTCTGGGCTGGTACATAGTCTTCAGCTTTCAACCATTCTTGCAAGGAAGCACGTGTCTTGTCATCCGACTTTTCCAATGCTGTTATCAGCATAAACGTTTTCTTATTACATAAAATATCACCTCCGATATTTTTGCCAAATACCAGTGGATCACCATATACATCCAAATAGTCATCCTGCAATTGGAAAGCAAGCCCTATCTGTATACCAAAATCATAAAGCAACTGTGCATCTTTTTCCGAAGCTCCTCCAAGCACCGCTCCTATTTTTAAAGCACCGGCAAGCAGAACTGAAGTTTTCAAACGAATCATTTCCATATATTCATCAACAGTCACATCTTCTCTGGATTCGAATTCCATATCCCATTGCTGTCCATCACAAACTTCCAGAGCCGTACGCGAGAAGATATCCATAACCTGATGTGTATATTCTACCGGACACCCCTGCATCATAAACTGAAAAGAAAGTATCAGCATTGCATCTCCGGAAAGAATAGCTGTATTTTCATCCCATTTTTTATGAACGGTAGGTTTTCCACGGCGCATATCCGCTTTATCCATCAAGTCATCATGCAAAAGCGTAAAGTTATGATAAGTTTCTATTGCCGCAGCCTGAGAGAATATTGCCTGCACATCTTCCTTAAACAGGTTATAGGCAAGCAGCATTAACACCGGTCTCAGTCTTTTACCTCCCAGTCCTAACACATATTCTATCGGGTCGTACAATCCTTTAGGTTCATGAGAATAAGGCAATGATTCGATATAAGCATGAATTTGCTTCAATAATTCTTTTGAAGTCTGTTGCTCCATGATTTTTCTTTTTATTAAGGTTATAAAAAATTTTTAGGCACGAATGCACAGTTTTCAATTCTGCGCAATCCGTGCCTAAACAATATTATCTAGGAAAAGCTTACTGCAACTTGAATGTTACAGGTACGGTATATTTTACACGTACAGCTTTACCACGCTGCTTACCTGGTTTCCACTTCGGCATCATCTGGATCACGCGAAGTGCTTCCTTGTCCAAATACGGGTCAACACTACGAACAACAACCGGATCGACGATAGAACCATCCTGGTTTACAACGAATTGTACGATAACACGTCCCTGTACACCATTTTCCTGTGCGATAGTCGGATACTTGATGTTCTTAGCCAAGAACTTCAAACATTCTGCCATACCACCCGGGAATTCCGGCATTTCTTCAACCACCTGGAAGATCTGCTGTTCTTCAACTTCCTCTTCTTCTACGACTTCAGGTACATACTTGATTTCAACAGCTTCACCTTTATCTTCGTTAGACTGAATAGTAGATTCTTCTACATCTGCATCATTTTCTGCAATCTGCAAAACTTCTTCTACTTTCGGTGCTTCGGGAGGAGGAGGAGCTTGTTTCGGTTCTTCCTGTTCCGTAATAGGAACCATTTCTTCTTCAAAAGGCACATCTACGATACCACTATCGGCAGTGATTACGACATCACGTTTGGTCCATTCAAACGCAACGAACATTGCTGCCAATATCAGCACGAGCCCGATCAGTAAACCAGTGGTCTTCTTGCCTTCAAGATCGGCTTTCGGCGATTTTTTAATTTCCATAAAAAAACTTTTATAGGTTAATAAATTCTCTGTTCGGCAAATGTAGTGCAAATCTTCGAATATGCAACAAGATAAGGGTAAAAAATTGCAAAATACGTTCATTCCGTACTATCTGTCACGAAAATAGACTATCTTTGACTTCTGATTCTTTTTAACTCTATAATAAATAAGGTATGAACAAAATCATCATTACAATCGACGGGTTTTCTTCCTGCGGAAAAAGTACAATGGCAAAAGATCTGGCTAAAGAAATCGGTTATATATATATAGACAGCGGAGCAATGTACCGGGCTGTTACTCTTTACTGTATCGAGCACGGACTTTTCCTGGCGGATGGAAGCATCGATGAAGATAAACTAAAGCAGCAGATGAGCAATATTCATATATCATTCCGTCTAGATACAGAAAGCGGACGTCCTCGCACATTTCTGAACGGAACGGATGTAGAAAACCAGATCCGGACATTAGAGGTATCCTCACATGTCAGCCCTGTTGCAGCTTTGGGATTTGTACGTGAGGCTCTCGTACGCCAGCAGCAGGAACTTGGTAAAGAAAAAGGTATCGTAATGGACGGAAGAGATATCGGCACAGCGGTATTTCCTGATGCAGAACTGAAAATATTCGTCACTGCATCTGCCGAAATTCGTGCACAGCGACGCTATGACGAACTGAAAGCCAAAGGACAGGAAGCGTCTTTCGAAGATATCCTGCATAACGTAGAAGAGCGCGACCGCATAGACCAGACGCGTGAAGTAAGTCCTTTGCGCAAAGCAGACGATGCAATACTGCTGGACAACAGCAACATGACTATTGCAGAACAGAAAGAATGGCTTATGAATCAATATCTTCAGGCAACTCATGCTTAAAGTAGAAATAGACGAAGGATCAGGCTTCTGTTTCGGAGTAACTACTGCTATCCGGAAGACAGAAGAGGAACTGGCAAAGAGCGATACGCTTTATTGCCTGGGAGACATTGTGCATAACGGACGTGAATGTGAACGCCTCAAACAACTGGGACTGAATACAATCGGCCACGAGGAGTTTGCACGACTTAAAAACACCAAAGTTCTGCTCCGTGCTCACGGAGAACCTCCCCGCACCTACGAACTGGCTAAACAGAACAATATAGAACTTATTGATGCAACCTGCCCTGTCGTACTTCGCCTGCAGAAGCGAATCAAACAAGAATTCGACACTCCAAATCCGGAAGGACGGGAAAAACAAATCGTAATATTCGGAAAAAACGGACACGCTGAAGTGTTGGGACTGGTAGGCCAGACCAACGGTCAGGCTATCATTATAGAAAATCTGGAAGAAGCCGAGAAGCTTGATTTCAGCAAAGACATCCGTCTGTACTCACAGACAACCAAGTCACTGGATGAATTCCGGCAGATCGTTGCATACATTCAAGAACATATTTCACCCAATGCGACTTTTCAGTATTACGATACAATATGCCGTCAGGTAGCAAACCGCATGCCTGATATACGCAAGTTTGCAGCCCGCCACGATCTGGTATTCTTTGTATGCGGACATAAAAGTTCAAACGGGAAGATTTTGTTTCAGGAATGTCTCAAGGTAAATCCTAATTCTTATCAGATAGACCGACCAGAGGAAATCGACCGGAAACTGCTGGAAGGCGTGCAGTCCATCGGAATATGTGGGGCAACCTCCACACCGAAATGGTTGATGGAAGCCTGCCGAGAAACAATTTTGTCGTATTCTTGACATCCAAAAATACAGACTTTTATTTGCTTGTAAACTAGTTTTTTAATACTTTTGCTCCAAAAGATTTTAATAAAGAAATAACATATGGGAATTATTAAATGTATTGGTATCTTGACTTCAGGTGGCGATGCTCCTGGAATGAATGCTGCAATCCGCGCCGTCACTCGTTCGGCTATATACAACGGACTGACCGTAAAAGGTATTTATCGAGGATACAAAGGCCTCATCACCGGTGAAATTCAAGAGTTCAAAACCCAAAATGTCAGCAATATCATACAGCAGGGAGGTACTATCCTGAAAACTGCACGCTGTCAGGAATTCAAGACTCCGGAAGGACGTAAAATAGCTTACGAAACCATGCAGCGTGAAGGCATTGACGCACTGGTAGTCATCGGTGGTGACGGTTCACTTACCGGAGCACGTCTGCTGGCACAAGAATTCGATGTTCCTTGTATCGGATTGCCTGGAACAATCGATAACGATTTGTACGGAACAGATACAACAATCGGATATGATACAGCTCTGAACACAATTCTGGATGCAGTCGACAAAATCCGCGACACTGCAACTTCACACGAACGTTTGTTCTTCGTAGAGGTTATGGGACGCGACGCCGGCTTCCTGGCGCTGAACGGAGCTATTGCAGCAGGTGCCGAAGCTGCAATCATTCCTGAATTCAATACAGAAGTCGACCAGCTGGAAGAGTTCATTAAGAACGGATTCCGTAAATCAAAGAGCAGCTCTATCGTACTGGTAGCCGAAAGTGAAATCACAGGTGGAGCTATGCATTATGCAGAACGTGTAAAGAACGAATATCCGCAATATGATGTACGTGTAACTATTCTGGGACACTTGCAACGTGGTGGTAAACCGACTGCACACGACCGTATCATTGCCAGCCGAATGGGTGTAGCAAGTATTCAGGCTTTGATGGAAGGACAGCGCAATGTAATGATCGGTATAGAAAATGACCAGATTGTTTATGTTCCGTTTACAAAGGCTATCAAAAACGACAAGCCTATCGACCATGAACTTGTCAATGTTCTCCACGAATTATCAATCTGATAAATAGAAGTTATATATATAAAAAACTCCTTCATGGCACTATAAAATATTTTGTGTAAATGGAAAATACGGGATTCAAGTTTGAGTCT
>DXLM01000062.1 GCA_019414725.1 Bacteroides sp. | reverse complement strand
TTTTATTTACTGCCAGAGCCGCTTAGGCTTGGCGAATTTTTAACGAACTATTGTATTAGAATAAGTGAGCATATACATGGTTAGAACCTTTATTTTTACTATCAGTTTATTGTTGATTCTATCTGGAATCCCTCACCGTTTATTAGCTTTGGATGACTATTCTTTAGTACAAATCAGTTATACTCAGGGTCTTTCTAACAGTGCAGTATTGTCATTGTATAGAGATGACCAGGGAGTTATGTGGTTTGGAACTTATGATGGGCTGAATGGGTATAATGGAAAGAAAATGGAGGTGTTTCGTACAGATGTACCGTTAGGAAAACCATTGTTGAATAACTCTATTTATGATATTGATGCTGCAGATAATAATCATCTCTGGATCTCCACTCTGGTAGGTGTTAATCGTTTTTCATTGAAGAAAAGGCAAGTAGTAGGTACATATCAAGTTTTTAAAGAGGAATTCCAGTTATTTTCAAATAGAAAGGGTGATACATGGGTAGTAGATAAAGGACATATATACTATTATTCTTCTCAGAAGGACAGTTTTGTGGAGGCTGCGCCCAATAAATTACAGTCTATAGATAAAAATCTATATTTAGTAGATGGGCAGGGAGCATTGTGGCAGTTTCTACAGAAAACCAGTCAGATTTGTTGTTATCAGATTCGACCAGATGGTGGTTTAGCTACAGAAGTTACTTCACTTCATTCAAAAGCAATCATTTTCACTTTTTCTCAGGGTGGATTGCTCAATTTTGTTGATGAAGATTATGACCTGTTTTTATATGATCTTGAGAAAAGACGGAAAATCTATATTCGTAACATTGGCATGTTGATTGAGCAATATGGAAAGTTAAAAGGAATTGTTTCTTTTCATGATGATATTATCTTGGGATTTGAACAGAATGGGCTTATTAAGTTGGATGCGATTACGTATTATAAAGAAAGTGTCATTGATAATAGTTTCCGTATTTTTTCTATTTATAAGGATCCGGTTCAAGATATTATTTGGGTAGGAACGGATGGGCAGGGAGTTTTTGCCTATTCTTCAAAAAAGGAAATGGCTGTTCAATTGATGTTTAGTCAACTTCAGAATAAAATTACTAGGCAGGTACGATCTATTTATACAGATACTTTAGAGAATTTATGGTTTGGAACTAAAGGGGATGGATTGGTTAAGGTAGAGAAGTATCAAGATAATATCCGTAATGGATTAGACTGGCAGAATATAACTGTTTATTTTCCAGGTAAAAAGGCTAGATTGATGAATTATGAACGCCCTTTGTCTGAGTTTCAGGTATTCGGAATAGCTGCTAGTCGTTATAAAAACGGATTTTGGTTAGGTTCTGCAGAGAATCCTGCATTATCGTTTTATGATTATTTACGTGATATGATATATCCGGTTAAAGGAGATATCAGTATGATTCAGAAAGTTCATCAGATATATGAAGAGAATGATTCTATCTTATGGATGACCACTTCTGGTACTGGGTTATGTCGCGTACTTGTAAAATATCTTCCTGATGGAACGTTTGAAGCTACACACGTGAAACAGTTTGCTTTTAAGGAAGGTAAGAAGGATATCAACGACTTTTTTCCGATGTATGTAGAAGGAGACTCTGTTATGTGGTTGGGTAGTAGAGGAATGGGGCTGATCAGATTCAACTTTCATACAGAGGCGTATAAGGTTTATTTGTTAGGAGGAAAGGATAAATTTGCGATTAATGATATTTTGGCAATTTGTCCGGATAATAATCGGTTGTATTTGGGTACAGTTTCCGGATTAGTCCAATTGGAATTCGACCAGAGAAATAATCCTGTCGTTTTTTGTATCGGTAAAGAACAAGGTTTCTTGAATGATATGATTCATGGGATTTTGAAAGATGAAAATGGATTCTTATGGCTTAGTACAAATAAGGGATTAGTGAAATATAATCCAACCAATCATGCTTTTCATACCTTCTATTATACGAATGGATTACAGATTGGAGAATTTAGTGATGATGCTTTTTATCAATGTGCGCAAACGGGAGATTTGTTTTTTGGAGGGACTGATGGAATATTATTTCTTGAAAAAGAACGGATGAATAAGGTCGAGAATCAATCATCTATATCTTTTTATGGACTTGAAATAGGGGGGGAACCTGTCAACTTCTATGATTATTATGATGAACAAGACCAAACATTGGTTTTAAAAGGTGTATCATCTGCCTTTTCAATTTCTTTTGTTGCTCCAGATTTTATTGAAGGGGATAATTTTGAGTATTCTTATCAGATGGACGATAATGAATGGTCTCCTTTCACAACGATGAACGTAGCTAGTTTTAAATCACTGTCCTATGGTAGTCATGTATTGAAGGTCAAATATAAAAAAGATGTTTTCGATTCAGACTTTGCATCGTATGAATTGAAAATAGATATTCTTCCACCTTGGTATTTGTCAATATGGTTCTGTATCACTTATTTGATATTGCTGATGGTTGGCGCTGTTTATTTGTTCAGGCTTTTTAAGCGTCATTTTCATCAAGAGAAACTGATTAAGGAATTGATGATACATGAGGCTTACAATGCATCGCTGAATAGTACTGCTGTTCATTTCCATGAATTGATGACCTCTTATTCTACTATTTTTAAGGCCTGTGGAGAGTTGCATAAAATTGTTGCTATGCCTGATGATTATTATTCTAAAGTGGATCGTATTTATGAATCGGCTTTGGCATGTGCTTTCAGAATAGGTAGGAGTAATCATGAGTTTATTGATTTAGGTAAATATTTTCCTGAGAATTTGACTATATATGGTCCCGTTAGTGTTAAGGATACTTCTAATGATGTTATCCGTATGCTAATCCAAAATGGATATAATAATCTATCTGATCTACAGGTAGGTATAATAGGCGATTTATCTATTGTACTATCTGAGGATGCATTTCGCTTCTTACTTTATTTTATATACCAACAGGTCTTGAGAACAGATAAACCAGCTACAGTGAAGATCTGGCAGGAAGATACAGTTTTGGTAATTAGTGCTGAAATGTCTTTGGAGATTTGCCAGTATGTATTAGAAACGAGCAAGCAGACAGGAATACAATTTAATGATGGAATGAGTTTTAATGTGTATATAGAAACCTGGTTGTTTGTATATGCTGTTCATGGTTTACATGTCTCATTATCTGTTCAGGAAAATCAATTATATGTTAGAGTTCCGGTGCGGGAACCTGTAACAGAGGAATTATATGTTGCAACAGATACAGCTCGCAAAAAAGTTTTGTTATTGGAGAGCCATGCTTCTATGGTATGGCTAATCAAAGAAATTCTGCAAGAGAAATATGCTGTAGTTACTGTTACTACTTTGCAGGAGGCATTTGCTTATTTACGTAAACAGATGCCAGATGTATTTTTGGCTGATACAATGATTTATCTTTCTGAGGAATCAAAATTTTTTGATTATATGCAAGCAAATAAGGGATTGCTGATGCATATAGCATTTATTCCATTGATAACGTGGAAAACTATTCGTGTATTGGATAGGGTAAATAGTAACTTGATAGATGGATTTGTAGTAATGCCTTATGATATCTTGTTTCTGAAACGAAAAATTGACATTGCAATAGCTCGGACTACTGATAAAAAACATATGTTTGAAGAGCTTTTGCAGGATGAAACTTCCTTTCGTTCCGAGGAAAATGTGGAGAAAAATGCATTTATGAAGCGACTAACACAGATACTGGACGAAAATCTGGATCGTGAAGATTTGGGATCTTCCTTTCTTGCAGAGAATATGTCCATGAGTTCTCGACAGTTTTATCGGAAGTTTAAAGAGTTAACCGGAAATTCTCCTTCAGAGTTTATTAAGTCATATCGTATTGAAAAAGCAGCACGTTTGTTGGAAGAAACAGAACTTTCGGTTTCAGATGTAATTTGTGAGGTGGGAATTGTGAGTCGTTCTTATTTTTATAAGGAGTTTTCCTATAAATATGGGATGACTCCTAGAGAATACCGAGATTTGAAGAAAAAAGGAAGTTCCCATAATTGATTGATATTTTTAATTAATAATCAGTCTGTTAGTATGTGCGCTGATTGGACACACTGTGTGCTCATTGACCTGTAGGTCTTTTGACAGTCTTTTGGCGGGGAAGAGTATGTCTTCTATAACCTTATTCATTTATTTCGCATTGTAGAGAAATGCTTGGGGCATGACACGTTGATTTCTGATTGCGAGAATCTTTGTTGGCGATGTCCTTTTGTTATACTTAAAATGCTATATTATGAAGAAGGTTTTGCTTTGTGCTATTACTTTGATGTTGGGATTAAGTACTGTTTTTGCCCAAAAAACCAAAGAGCCAGTTGACTATGTAAATCCATTAATGGGAACGGATTCTAAATTCTCATTGTCAAATGGGAATACATATCCCGCTATAGCTTTGCCTTGGGGGATGAATTTTTGGATGCCCCAAACTGGTAAAATGGGAGATGGTTGGGCATATGTTTATGATGCTGATAAAATCCGGGGATTCAAACAGACCCATCAGCCAAGTCCATGGATTAATGATTATGGACAGTTCTCAATAATGCCAATGACTAAAGGCCTGAAGGTTAATCAAGACGAACGTGCATCTTGGTTCTCTCATAAGGCTGAAAAAGTAACTCCCTATTATTATAGTGTATACTTGTCTGAATATGACTTGACTACTGAGATTACACCTACAGAACGATGTGCTTATTTTCGTTTTACTTTTCCAGAAACGGATCAAGCTTATGTGGTTGTTGATGCTTTTGACCGTGGTTCTTATATAAAGATTATACCGGAAGATAATAAAATTATTGGTTATACTACTCGTAATAGTGGAGGAGTTCCTGAAAATTTCAAGAATTATTTTGTTATCGAATTCGATAAGCCTTTTTCTTATCAGAAAGTTTGGGCTGGCGAGTCTATAGTAGAAAACTTATTGGAATTACATGCTGATCATGCTGGAGCTGCTATTGGTTTTGCTACTCATCGGGGAGAACAGGTTCATGCTCGTGTAGCATCTTCATTCATTAGCTTTGAGCAGGCAGAACGTAATTTAAGAGAGATTGGTGATAAAAATTTTGATCAGACGAAAGAGGTGGCTCGCGCTACTTGGAATGATGTACTGGGGCGTATTCGGATCGAAAGTGATAATGTAGAACGGATGAAAACTTTCTATTCTTGTTTTTACCGTTCGGTACTTTTCCCTCGTATGTTTTTTGAATATGATGTACAGGGAAATCCTATACACTATAGCCCTTATAATGGTAAGATATTGTCTGGTTATATGTATACGGATACAGGTTTTTGGGATACATTCCGCTGTTTGTTTCCATTCGTGAATTTAGTGTTTCCTTCTGTTGGTGAAAAAATGCAGGCTGGATTGTTGAATACTTATCTGGAGAGCGGTTTTTTCCCAGAATGGGCAAGTCCTGGTCATAGAGGTTGTATGATTGGTAATAATTCAGCTTCTGTTGTAGCCGATGCGTTTCTGAAGGATGTTACTAAGGCTGATGCGCAAAAGATGTATGAAGGGTTGCTGCATGGTACTGATCATGTGCATCCACGTATCAAGTCTACAGGACGTTATGGTTGGGAATATTACAATCAGTTAGGATATGTACCTTATGATGTAGATATTAATGAGAATGTGGCACGGACGTTGGAGTATGCTTATGATGATTGGTGTATTTATCAGATGGGTAAAAAGTTAGGACGTCCGAATGATGAGCTGGAACTGTTTAAAAAGCGTAGTCAGAATTATCGGAATGTATTTGATCAAGAAACAAAATTGATGAGAGGCCGTAATAAGGATGGTAAATTTCAGACTCCGTTCAGTCCACTGAAATGGGGAGACGCTTTTACAGAAGGAAATAGTTGGCATTATACTTGGTCTGTTTTCCATGATGTACAGGGATTGATAGATTTGATGGGAGGTAAGGAAATATTTGTCAGCATGTTGGATTCCGTATTCTCTGTTCCTCCTATTTTTGATGACAGTTATTATAGAGGTGTTATTCATGAAATCCGAGAGATGGAGATCATGAATATGGGTAACTATGCACATGGGAATCAACCTATCCAACATATGATTTATTTGTATAATTATGCTGGAGAACCATGGAAAGCTCAATATTGGCTGCGTGAAGTGATGACTCGTTTGTATTTTCCTACTCCTGACGGTTATTGTGGAGATGAGGATAATGGACAAACTTCGGCTTGGTACGTCTTTACCGCATTAGGATTTTATCCGGTATGTCCAGGTAGTAATCAGTATGTATTGGGAGCACCGTATTTCCCTAAAGCAACTATTACGTTAGAAAATGGTAAGAAGATAGAGATTGTAGCTCCGAAAACTAGTGATGAAAATCGTTATATCCGTAAGATGAGTTATAATGGTAAGAATTATACCAAGAATTATTTGGATCATTTTGAACTATTGAAAGGAGCACGCTTGTTATTTGACATGTCAGATCAACCGATGAAAGGACGGGGCATAAAGGATAGTGATTTCCCTTATTCCTTCTCTCGTAATGAAACAGTACAATAATTTTTATATGAATAGAAAGAAGATTTGTTGGTTGGCAGCAGTTGTGGCATATGCCACAACTGCAGTTGCCCAGATTGAAAAAGTCAATCCTGTTATTGGAACAGATGGCATGGGGCATACCTTTCCTGGGGCATGTGTTCCTTTTGGAATGATACAGTTGAGTCCAGATACAGATACAATCCCTCATAATGTTGATGGGGTATACCAGCCGGATGTTTATGCTTATTGTGCAGGTTATCAATATCATGATTCTACTATTGTTGGATTTAGTCATACTCATATGAGTGGTACTGGACATTCTGATTTGGGAGATATTCTGCTAATGCCTACAACCGGTGCTTTGAAGTTGAATCCAGGTACTAAAGATTGTCCTGATGCGGGTTATCGTTCTCGTTTCTCGCATGAAACAGAAAAGGCTACCCCTGGTTATTATGAAGTCAAACTTGATGATTATGATGTAAAAGTTCAACTGACGACAACACCACGTGTAGGGATACATAAATATACATATCCAAAGGGAACAGATGGTAGAGTTATATTAGATCTGAATCATGGAATCTATAATTACGATGGAAAAACTTTGTGGGCAAATATCCGTGTTGAAAATGATACGCTGCTTACAGGGTATAGGATTACAAATGGTTGGGCACGTACGAATTATATTTATTTTGCTATTTCGTTTTCACAGCCTATTAAAAATTATGGTTATCAGGATTTCCAGAAAATTAAGTATAATGGTTGGTGGCGTAAGTTTCCGGTAAACCATAATTTCCCTGAAATGGGTGGACGAAAACTGGTGTCTTATTTTGAGTTTGACACTGCCAGTCAGCCTGAACTTGTTATTAAGGTAGCGCTTTCTGCATCTAGTACAGAAGGAGCTTTAAAAAATCTGCAGGCAGAGGCTGCTTCACAAGGTTTCGAACAATTGGCTGTTAAGGCATCTGAACAGTGGAAACACCAGTTAAGTTCTATTGAAGTGGAAGGAACTCCTGATCAGGAGGCGATGTTTTATACGTCCTATTATCATACAATGATTAATCCATCTATTTATATGGATGTAGATGGTAAATATCGTGGTCTTGATCAGAATATTCATCAGGCTTCTGGTTTTCAAAATTATACGATTTTTTCTTTGTGGGATACTTATCGGGCTGAACATCCTTTGTTGATGTTAATGAAACCTGATGAAGCTCGGGATATGGTTATGTCAATGATTAGACATCAACAGCAGAGTGTTCATGGACTGTTACCTGTATGGAGTCATATGGCCAATGACAATTGGTGCATGAGTGGCTATCATGCAACATCTGTATTAGCAGATGCTATCAGTAAAGGGGCTGATATTGATGTAGATGAAGCCTTGAAAGCGATGGTCACAACATCGAATGTTGACTACTTTGATGGTATAGGAGATTATATACGCTTAGGATATGTACCACTTGAAGTGAGTGGTACTGCAGCATCTACTACTTTGGAGTATGCTTATGATGATTGGACTATCTATTGGACAGCATTAAAGGCCGGTAATAATGAAGTTGCAGAGAAGTATCGAGAACGTGCTTTAAATTATCGCCGTATTTTTGATGAAACGTTAGGTTTTGCACGTCCACGTTATCGGGATGGTACTTTCAAGAAAGATTTTGATGTGTTGCAGACTTATGGAGAAGGATTTATTGAGGGCAATTCCTGGAATTTTTCTTTTCATGTCCCGCATGATGTAAATGGACTGATAAAGCTGATGGGAGGTGAAAAAGAATTTTTACGCAAGCTGGATGAATTGTTTACCATGCATTTGCCGGAAAAATATTATGAAGAGAATGAAGATATAACAAAGGATTGTTTAATAGGTGGTTATGTACATGGAAATGAGCCGAGCCATCACATTCCTTATCTTTATGCTTGGACC
Source organism: Bacteroides sp. (assembly GCA_019414725.1). GTDB lineage: Bacteria > Bacteroidota > Bacteroidia > Bacteroidales > Bacteroidaceae > Phocaeicola. Next base: position 9,897 of record DXLM01000062.1, on the reverse strand, counting down.
TCGCAGCCATGGAAGACTCAGTACTGGGTACGTGAAATAATGAACAAGATGTATAAAAATCATATTCGTGGACTAGGAGGGAATGATGATTGTGGCCAAATGTCGGCATGGTATATCTTTACAGCGATGGGATTTTATCCAGTCTGTCCAGGTACAGACCAGTATGTACTTGGAGCACCTTATTTACCTTCTGTCAGATTGAGTTTTGAAAATGGTAAATGCTTTGAGATCAAAGCTCCAGGTGTGAGTGATAAAAAACGTTATGTTAAGAGTGTACGACTGAATGGTAAACCTTATTCTAAGATGTATATTACTCATCAGGATTTGTTGAATGGAGGAGTTTTGGAATTTGAAATGAGTGATACTCCAAACAAACAAAGAGGAATCAGAAAATCTGATAAACCTTATTCAATGACTGATGAAAACTGACTAGTTATATAAATTTTCTATGATTATTTATTATGAATAAAAAATGTATAGTATTGATAGGATGTTTGATATCTGTTTTTTGTGCTTGTAACATGAAGGTATCGAAAGAGGTTACTGAGTCTCAGAAGATAGAAGTTGCTGATTCTGTTTGGGGAGACTATTTTATCGGAAACATCATATTTGAAGATAAGGCTCCTAAAAGTGAAGGATCCCGTATTTATCATGACTTGATTCCCGATCCGAAATCTTACATAAGCAGGCAGGCACGTACAGTTCTGAATACATTATATTATAGTCCGGAAGATAGTATTGCTCCAGTGCATACTTTACATTATACTTTAGAGGACATTGATGGAATCTCTGCGAAAGGAGGATCGGATGGAGACATTTCGATTTTTTATAGTACCCGTCATATTGCAAAATCTTTTGTAAATAATGATACTGCTAAAGTTGATTTTGAAACACGAGGTGTACTACTGCACGAGCTAACTCACGCATATCAATTGGAGCCGCAAGGCATCGGTACGTATGGTACGAATAAAGTATTCTGGGCTTTTATTGAGGGGATGGCAGATGCAGTACGGATAGCAAATGGTGGTTTCCATGGTGAGAAAGATCGTCCGAAAGGTGGAAGTTATATGGATGGTTATCGAAAGGCAGGATATTTCTTTGTCTGGTTGCGCGACAATAAAGATCCTGATTTTTTGCGTAAGTTTAATCGCAGTACGTTGGAAGTTATTCCTTGGTCTTTTGATGGAGGTATCAAATATGCTTTAGGGAAGTCATATGATATTGATACTTTATGGAGAGAATATCAAGTTGCAGTTGGAGATATAGAAGAGAATAAGCAATGAGACGAATAATAGGATTTATATTTTATAGCATCTTCCCTTTGTTGGTGATGGCAGAACGTTTAACACCTTATGTAAATCCGTTTGTTGGCACTGATGGGTATGGAAATGTATACCCAGGAGCTCAGATTCCTTTTGGTGGTATACAGATTAGTCCAGATACTGATGCAGATTTTTATGATGCAGCTTCTGGTTATAAATATTCTCATTCGACATTGATGGGATTTAGTCTGACACATTTAAGCGGTACTGGTATACCTGATTTGGGAGATTTCCTTTTTGTCCCGGGAGCAGGTGAGATAAAGTCTGTTCCAGGGACACACGATGAACCTGAAAAGGGCTACCGTTCACATTATTCACACGATAAAGAGTGGGCCTCACCTGGATATTATGGAGTAGAATTGATTGATTATGGAGTAAAGGCTGAAATGACTGCTGCCTCGCGTAGCGGTTTTTTCCGCTTTACTTATCCAAAATCAGATCAGGCTTTTATTTTAATTGATATGAACCATACCTTATGGCAGAGTTGCCCATGGGCTAATTTACGTCAGATTAATGATTCAACATTGGTTGGATATAAATTAGTAAAGGGATGGGGACCTGAACGGCATGTTTATTTTGCTGCTACTTTTTCTTGTAAACTGAATAACTTTCAGATACTGCAGAATGGGAAGCCTGTTATTTATGATACGAAGCGCTTCCGGAGTCATTTGGAGGCATGGGGAGAAAAACTCATGGCTTGTGTACGTTTTGAGACTCAGGCTAATCAGGAGATATATGTAAAGACTGCCATTTCAGGTGTCAGTACGGAAGGAGCATTGAGAAATCTACAGGAATTGAATGGATTTGATTTTGATAGAACACGGGAAGCTGCTGATAGACTATGGGAAAAGGAACTTTCAAAATTCCAGGTAAAAGGTGATTTGAAAACGAAACAGACTTTTTATACTAGTGCTTATCATGCAGCATTACATCCGTTTATATTTCAGGATGTGGATGGTATGTATAGAGGCTTGGATAAGAATATAGAAAAAGCAGAGAATTTTACTAATTATACGACTTTTTCTTTATGGGATACTTATCGTGCTTTTCATCCATTGCTCAATCTTATAAATCAGCCGTTGCAAGCAGACATCGCCAATTCAATGTTGGCACATTATGATAAGAGCGTAGAGCATATGCTTCCAATTTGGTCTTTTTATGGAAATGAAACGTGGTGTATGATAGGGTACCATGCTGTATCAGTCCTTGCAGATATGATGGTAAAGGGAGTAAAAGGTTTTGATTATGAACGGGCTTATCAAGCAATGAAAACTACTGCTATGAATCCTCATTATGACTGTTTGCCTGAGTATTGTGAATTAGGTTATGTCCCATTTGATAAAGAGGCTGAATCTGTTTCTAAGACTTTAGAGTATGCGTATGATGATTATTGTATTGCTCAGGCTGCCAAATTGTTGGGTAAGGAAGATGATTATGCCTATTTTATGAAACGTTCTAGAAATTACCGGAATCTGATAGATCCTGAAACTTTTTATATGCGAGGTAAAGATTCCAAGGGAAACTGGCGGGAACCATTCAGTCCAATAGCTTACCAAGGTCCGGGATCTGTCAATGGATGGGGTGATATAACAGAAGGTTTTACCATGCAATATACTTGGTCTGTTCCTCATGATTTTGAAGGATATATCTCCATTGCAGGAAAGGATTTCTTGTTAAAACGGTTAGATGAGCTGTTTATAACAGAAATGGATAAGGATATTCCTGGAGCACATGATATTCAAGGACGTATCGGAGGATATTGGCATGGTAACGAACCTTGTCATCATGTAGCTTATTTGTATAATCAGTTAGGACAGGCCTGGAAGTGTCAGAGATGGGTACGTACTATTGTTGATCGGTTTTATGGAAATCAACCTAATTCTTTAAGTGGTAATGATGATTGCGGGCAAATGTCAGCTTGGTATATTTTTAACTGTATGGGATTTTATCCTGTAGCTCCTAGCAGTAATATCTACAGTATTGGTTCGCCGTGTGTCGAAGCTATTACAGTATTGATGAGCAATGGGAAACAGATAGAAGTGACTACCCAGAATTGGTCCTCTTCGAATGTATATGTGAAAGCTTTGTTTGTGAATGGTAAAAAACGGACAGAACCTTTTTTGAAATATGAAGAGTTGAAAGATGGGGTCAAACTACATTTTGTAATGAGTGACAAGCCAAATAAAACGTTTGGAATTCAGTGATTTATATTATGTACGCTCAATGACCATGTGTGCGCTAAATGTACAATTTGGAAACTGTTTCTATTTTGGCAGTAAAGAGAATAATTAAATGATTAAAATAACACAAATTTGCTATCGTAAAAAAAAGATATAAACCTTAATTCTTTTTAGATATGAAGAATATGACCTTAAAATGTTGTTTGGGGATTATTGGTTGCTTATGTGCGCTAGCTTCATGTACTCAATCAACAGCTAAGAAGACAAGTGGTAATCCAGTCTTCCCAGGATGGTATGCAGATCCGGAAGGAATCGTGTTTGGTAAACAATATTGGATTTATCCTACTTTATCTCTTTTATACGGTGAAGACCAAAAGAGATATCAGAAGGATTTGGAGAGAAAAACAGATGCTATTAATCCTGATTATAATCTCCAGACTCATTTTGATGCTTTTTCTTCAGAAGATTTAGTGCATTGGAAAAAGCATCCTGCTGTGTTGTCGATTGATGATGTGAAATGGGTGAAATATGCTTTGTGGGCTCCTTCCATCATTCAGGCAAATGGTAAGTATTATCTTTTCTTTGGTGGAAATGATATTCAAAATGAGAATCAGGTAGGTGGTATAGGTGTAGCTGTCTCTGATCGTCCGGAAGGCCCGTTTAAGGATGCTCTAGGTAAACCATTGATTGATAAAATTGTGAATAATGCTCAACCAATCGATCAGTTTGTATTCCGTGATGATGACGGACAGTATTACATGTTTTACGGAGGATGGAAACATTGCAATGTAGTGAAATTGACCGATGATCTATTGGGATTGAGACCTTTTGATGATGGCGAAATTTACAAAGAAGTTACTCCTGATCAATATGTAGAAGGACCGTTTATGTTGAAGCGTAATGGAAAATATTACTTTATGTGGTCTGAAGGTGGTTGGGGTGGTCCACATTATAGTGTCGCTTATGCTATTGCCGATTCTCCATTAGGCCCTTTTAAACGGATTGGTAAAATTTTACAACAGGATACAGCTGTAGCAACAGGAGCAGGTCATCATTCAGTTATTCAGGTTCCCGGGAAAGACCAGTATTACATAGTATATCATCGTCGTCCGTTAGGATATACAGGAGCCAGTGAACGTCAAGTGTGCATTGATAAACTGGAATTTGACGATAAAGGATATATAAAACCAGTCAAGATGACTTTTGAAGGTGTAGAAGCTGTACGTATTGAATGATTGAAAACCTTCAAGGACCATGTAGATTTTAAATGAATGTATAACTTAAAAATAATTCTATAGCCTATGAAATGAACTTTATTAACCTTAAAAATGAGATTTCGACAAATACCTCTAATGTGATAAATTTTTTATTTTAATATTAATCTAACATAACTATGAAAAAAGAATCGAGATTTCTGAACGTTATGAAATTTTCAACCATTCTTCTTTCTACCTGTTCGATGTCAGCATTGGCTTTTCCTGCAAATTTGCCTAATTCGAATGGTAATATTGGAGAGGATGGAACTGTTGCTAGCCAGATGACTAGTCAATCTGAAGTACTGGTTGGTTATAACCATGAAAATCGTTTTGATGTGGTTCAGCAAGGACATCAAATTAATGGTGTGGTAATAGACAAGAATGGTGAACCCATTATTGGTGCCAATATTATGGAAAAAGGGACATCTAATGGTACGATTACTGATTTTGACGGTAAATTTACATTGAATGTTTCTAATAAGGCTACATTAGTAATTAGCTATATTGGATATACAACACAGGAGATAGCAGCCAGTAAAGCGACAGGGGGAACACTTACTGTGACTTTGGTTGAAGATACGGAGATGATGGATGAAGTTGTGGTTGTAGGATATGGTACAATGCGTAAGTCTGATGTAACAGGATCTATCGCCAGTACACGTGGATCTGATATCCTTAAGACACAATCATTCAGTGCTCTGGATGGATTGAAAGGTAAAGCTTCTGGTGTAAATATTTTCTCTAATTCAGGTCAGCCAGGTGCAGGAATCCGTGTACTTATTCGTGGTGTAAATACTATTAATGCTTCAACAGACCCGTTATACGTTGTGGATGGTGTAGTAATGGAAGATTTCCATTTACTTAATCCGAATGACATTGAAAACATAGAAGTTCTGAAGGATGCTTCTTCGGCAGCTATTTATGGTGCACGAGGTGCGAATGGTGTAATCTTGGTTACTACGAAACGCGGTAAAACGGATGGAGAAGGTGTTGCTGTATCCTATCAAGGTTCTGTAAGCTTCGGAACAATGGCTCGTTATATGGAAACATTGACTGCTTCTCAGTGGCAGGAAGCATTTATGCAAGGATTGGAAAACTCCAATACTTATCATGGAACCAATTATTCATTGGATAGAGCTGACCACTTTACTGATCCTCGTTATTTTGATGAAAATGGTAATGCCATTTACGATACTGATTGGCAGAGAGAAGCTACTCGTACTTCTATATCACATAATCATCAGTTAAGCATTCAGCAGGCAGGTAAGAATTCATCGATCGGGGCTTTCTTGAACTATACGGATCAGCAAGGTTTGCTATTGAATTCATATATGAAGCGTATCAATGCAAAAATGACTTATGATGCAAGTCCTACAAAATGGTTATCAACTTCTGTCAATTTGTTGGTAAATCATTCTTGGGGAAATAATACAGACCATGGTGATGGAGGACAGAATGCTCTTCGTACAATGATTGAAATGCCTGCATGGTATCCAGTGAAAAATACTGATGGTACTTGGGCAGATGATAATACAGCAGTATTTCAGGATGTCATAAAATATGCAGCAACAGCTGACCGTCCTGCTCAAATGGTACGTTTTTCTTCGGAAGATGGAGCGAATCCTGTGCATTTCTTGAATTCGGTTCAGCGTAAACAATACCGTACACAAATTTTTGGTAATGTAGGATTGACTTTTCATCTGCTTCCTAACTTGGATCTGAAGACCCAACTTGGTATTGATAGCCACAATTATACTAACCGTGAATATGGTCCTCGGGATGTACATGATTTCGGTAAAGGAGATCAAGGTAATGCTTATCAATCAAATTCAAGTACTTTGTATTGGCAAGAAGAAACATATTTGACTTATAAGAATTCGTTTGGTAATCATCGTATCAATGCGATGGCTGGTTTGTCATGGCAGGAGCGTACTTATGAGTCTTTCAATGCAACAGCCAAGACTTTCGCTGATGACTATTATGGTTACCACAATATGGCAGCTGGAACACAGCGCCCTAGTGTAGGTTCTGATCATGATCGTTGGGCGATGAATTCATATTTCTTGCGTATTGGATATTCTTATGGTGACCGATATATGGCAACGGTAACAGGCCGTTATGATGGCTCTTCTAAATTTGGTAAGAATAATAAATATGCATTCTTCCCGTCTGCCGGTTTGGCTTGGTATATTTCGAATGAAGAGTTTATGAAGAAATTACCGGTTATCAGTACCTTAAAATTGCATACAAGTTATGGTATAATGGGTAACAGTGAAATCGGTACTTATGCTTCATTAGCTACTATCGGTCAAGGTACAACTGTTATTGGTGGTGAAACTGTAACTACTGCATATCTGAGCAAAATGGCCAATAAAGACTTGAAATGGGAAAAGACCGCACAATTTGATTTAGGTTTGAATCTGGGCTTATTTAAAGACCGTTTGTCTTTTGACGTTTCTTTCTACCATAAATATACCAGTGATTTGTTATATAGCCGTCCATTGCCTTATTCTACAGGTTTCTCTGATGTTACAGCTAATATTGGTGAAGTTTCTAATAAGGGTGTTGACTTAATGGTGAATGCAATTCCTATCAGTAACCGTGATTTTAGTTGGTCAGCTACTTTGAACTTGAACTATAATAAGAATAAAGTTGAAAAACTGGGAGCAAACAATGAAACAATTTGGAATAACTGGGGTACTCTGAAAGTCGGTGAATCATTGTCTTCATTTGGTGGTTATGAATGGTTAGGTATTTATGATTCTGGTGATCAGATTGGTCGTAGTAAGATTGCTACAGAAAAATCAATTCTTGGAAAAGGTTTACCTGATTGGACTGGTAGCTTTATTCATAATTTGAATTATAAAAACTTCGATCTTACTGTAGATATGCAGTTTGTGTGGGGAGTAGAAGTCTTACAGGATTTCTTGCATTCTACTCAGTCTCGTTTCTTGACTTCTGGTTTGTCTACGATCTTAACAGATGCATGGACTCCAACAAATACGAATACTACAGTACAGATGATTTATAACCGTGCTTATGGTGATGGTTATAGTGATCAGAATTTTAACTCATCTTGGATTGCTGATGGTTCATATTTCCGTATGAATATGATTCAATTGGGATATACTTTTACTCCGTCTGCTGTTCGTAAAATTGGAGTTAAGAATATGCGATTATATTTTAGTGTGAATAATGCATTTATGATTTGTTCTAAGGATTTCAAAGGATATGATCCAGAATCATCTTCCAAAGGTTCTTCTACGTGGGGACAAAATGTGCTGTTCTTTGCTTATCCGAAGGCTCGTACATATACTGTTGGTGCGAATATTACGTTCTGATAAAAAAATTGTGTTATGAAAAAGATTAAATATATTGTATTTGGCGTATTTAGTTTGCTTACAATGGTAACTACGTCATGTAGTAATTTCTTGGAAGAAGAACCATTGGATCTTAAAACAGATGGTCAGTTTTGGACTTCAGATGCAGATGCTCAGTCTGCTGTAAATATGGTTTATAGTGGAGGTGTTCCTTATTTATATGGCGGACGTAATACGGGTTGGCAACCTACTCGTTTGATGTATAATGGATTATTATCAGGTCTTTTTGTGGATGACAAGAAAGATGGTGATCTCTCCTCTAATATGGAAACACTGAATATAAACTTTCAGACTGTTGCTGGAGACGTAGGTGAGCTTTGGCGTGAGCCTTATGTTTCTATCGGTCGTTGTAATGTTTTGGCTAAAAGATTACCACAAATGGTTGAAGCTGGAATTATTTCTGAGGACCGTAAGAATGAATTATTGGCTCAGGCATATTTCTTCCGTGCTTGGTCTTATTTTTTCCTTATTAAGGAATTTGGTTGTAAAGATGGTGAAGCTCAAGGCGGTGGTAATGGAGGAGTACCATTGGTTCTTGAACCTTATGAGACTACTGACCCATCAGTAATTAATCAGCCACGTGCTTCTATTGTAGCTGTTTATGAGCAGATTGAGAAGGACCTTCTCGGGGCTATCAAGTATTTGCCCAATACAACGTTCTATGATAATGGCTGTAGAATCACTAGACCTGCAGCGCAAGCTTTGTTAGCTTCTGTTTATTTGCAATGGGCTGGTTATCCTCTTCAGGATACAGACAAATATGCTGAAGCAGCTCAAATGGCAGAAAGCATAATCAATGGTGGAGCAGGTCATGCATTGGAGCAGAATGAAGACGATGGAACAAATCAGTTGAGTGCTTTTAATAAGATAAAGAACAACAAAAAGTCGAAAGAGATTATTTATGCTATTGAATATGATGAAACTTTGAATCAAGGTAATCCTTATATCAATGCATGTATGACAGGTCAGGCAACAGCCTGGGTAGAGGATGATAATTCTAAGGTTTTTGCTACCAGTGTTTTGGCTAATATGTATCATGCTAGTGATGTTGTATTGGATAGTTATGAAGATGGTGATGTTCGTATCAAAGAAAAGAATTTCTTCTTTACAAACTATGTTTCCAATACAGGTAAGGTCTTCGAATGTAATCAGTATGACAACTGGTTCTGGTTTGAGGATTATGCAATGATTAATTCAAAAGGATCTAGTTTGAACTTCCCTGTTTTCCGTTTGGCTGAAATCTATTTGATTGCTGCAGAGGCCTTACTGAAACAAAATAATCCGGATCAGGCTAAAGCCAGAACTTATCTGGAAACAGTGCGTAAACGTGCGTTTACGGTGAATGGAGAATTGAATGCTAATTATGATTTGCCTGCTACTGTTACGATAGAGGATGTATTGACTGAACGTTTGCATGAGTTACCTCTTGAATTGAAAGTTTGGGATGATATCCGTAGAAACCGTTTGTATCCACAGCTTCAAGCTGATAATTCTTTGAAATGGGTTGATATTGCAACAGCAGAGACATATAATAAGCGTGACAACAAATCATTTAAAGATAACTTGCACATGTTATTATGGCCGATTCCACAAAGTGCTATGGAACGTAATCCGAATTTGACTCAGAATCCGGGTTATTGATAATATCGCTGATTACAATCTAAAAAGGTATAGCCAATCAGCTATACCTTTTTTATTAATAATTCAATACTTCGGTAAATTTTTACCGAAAGATTAAAAGTTAAACAACAGAACCGGC
>DXLM01000061.1 GCA_019414725.1 Bacteroides sp. | reverse complement strand
TGCCGGTTCTGTTGTTTAACTTTTAATCTTTCGGTAAAAATTTACCGAAGTATTGAGTATTATATGATAGATAAATGGGAAAAACGAAGGAGCCAATACTCGAATTTCGGGATAAGAGAATTACTCTTCGAATAAAAAATTGTATCTTTACAACCTGAAATTTCATACTATAACGAACAGATGGCCATTATCATTAAGAAAGTAAGCTCTAAAAAAGAGTTGCAGACATTTATTCGCTTCAATTACGAATTATACAAAGACAATCCTTATTCCGTACCTGATTTGTACGATGATATGTTGAATACGTTCAGCCCGAAAAAGAATGCAGCATTTGAATTCTGTGAGGCTGATTATTTTCTTGCTTATGAAGGGAAAAAAGTGGTAGGACGTGTAGCTGCCATTATTAACCACCGTGCGAACGAAACATGGAAAAAAAAGGAAGTCCGTTTTGGGTGGATTGACTTTTTAGATAAGCCGGAAATTTCTGAAGCATTGCTTGGAGCAGTAGAAGAATGGGGAAAAGAACGAGGAATGGAAGCTATTGTCGGACCGCTAGGCTTTACCGATATGGATGCAGAAGGTATGCTGGTTGAAGGGTTCGATCAGCTAGGAACCATGTCGACTATTTATAATTACCCTTATTATCAACAGCATATGGAGCGTTTAGGCTTCGAAAAGGAAGCCGACTGGGTAGAGTTTAAGTTGACTGTTCCCGATAAGTTGCCAGAGAAGTTTATCCGTATTTCCGAAATTATTCTGGAAAAATATAAGCTGAAAATCAAAAAATTGAAACGTAGTGAAATAAAGAGCAAAAACTACGGACAGAAGATTTTTGATTTGATAAATGAAGCCTATGCACCTTTGTACGGCTATTCACAAATGACTCAGGGACAAATCAATCAATATATCAAGATGTATTTGCCATTGATAGATTTGCGAATGGTTTCGCTTGTAGAAGATGAAAATGAAAACCTGGTAGCTGTGGGTATTTCTATGCCTTCTTTGTCGGAAGCACTGCAAAAGGCAAAAGGTAAGATGCTTCCTTTTGGCTGGTTCCATTTACTTAAAGCCTTGTTTATCAAAAAGCCGAAAGTGCTTGATTTATTGCTGGTAGGTGTGAAGCCCGAATATCAAAGTAAAGGAGTAAATGCATTGTTGTTTTATGATTTAGTTCCAGTTTATCAACAGATGGGATTCAAATATGGAGAAAGTAATCCGGAACTGGAAATGAACAAGAAAGTGCAGGCGCAGTGGGGAGCTTTCGAAGCTGTTCAGCACAAGCGTCGTCGTGCATATAAGAAGATGTTGGTAGCAGGAAAGAAAGAAGAAAATTAGTATATCGTTTGAGTGTTGTTTATGGAAGAAGAATACAATGAACAAATAGCGAATCCCGTTTCGTATACAGAGGAGAATATTCGTCATCTGAGCGATATGGAGCATGTCCGTACTCGTCCTGGTATGTATATCGGGCGTTTAGGTGATGGCTCTCAGGCAGAAGATGGCATCTATGTATTGCTGAAAGAAGTCGTAGATAACTGTATTGACGAGTTTAAAATGGGAGCAGGAAAACGCATTGAAATACAGATGGAAGATAATTTGCGTGTTTCTGTACGCGATTATGGGCGTGGTATTCCGTTAGGAAGTCTGGTTGATGCCGTATCTATGCTGAATACGGGTGGAAAATATGATACAAAGGCATTTAAGAAAAGTGTCGGGTTGAATGGTGTCGGAGCAAAGGCTGTCAATGCGTTGAGTTCTCGTTTTATAGCGCGAAGTGTACGCGACGGGCAGATGCGTGAAGCTGTTTTTGCAAAAGGAGAACTGATAAGTGATACTACTCAATCTACAGAGGAAGAAAATGGTACTTATATTTTCTTTGAGCCCGATAACACCTTGTTTCTAAACTACCACTTCCGTCCTGAATATATCGAAACGATGCTGCGTAACTATACATATTTAAATACAGGGCTATCGATATATTATAACGGCCATCGCATTGTAAGCCGTAACGGTCTGGAAGATTTGCTGAATGACAATATGACTTCTCAAGGCTTGTATCCAATTGTTCACCTGAAAGATGAAGATATAGAAATAGCCTTTACTCATAGTCCTCAGTATGGAGAGGAATATTATTCGTTTGTCAACGGACAGCATACAACTCAGGGTGGTACGCACCAAAGTGCTTTCAAGGAGCATATTGCACGCACTATCAAGGAATTCTATGGTAAAAATATGGAATTTCAGGATATTCGCAACGGGCTGGTAGCTGCTATTGCCATTAATGTAATAGAGCCGACTTTCGAAAGTCAGACAAAGATTAAGTTGGGCTCTTTGACGATGGCTCCTGAAAAAGATTCAGATGGTAATCCTTATCCACTTTCAGGAATCAGTGTAAATAAGTTTATTGGTGACTTTATAAAGGAAAACGTAGACAATTACTTGCATAAACATCCCGATGTAGCAGATGTGTTGCTTCAGAAGATTCAGGAATCGGAAAAAGAACGTAAGGCTATCGCGGGGGTTACTAAGATTGCGCGTGAACGCGCCAAAAAAGCAAATCTGCATAACCGTAAGTTACGTGATTGCCGTATTCACTTGAATGACTTGAAAGGGGCTAAGAAAGATGAAGAAAATGATCCGCGTTTGGAAAGTTCTATTTTTATCACGGAGGGAGATTCTGCAAGTGGCTCTATAACCAAGAGCCGTGATGTTAATACTCAGGCTGTATTCAGTTTGCGTGGTAAACCTTTGAATTCGTTTGGATTAACTAAAAAAGTCGTTTACGAGAATGAAGAATTCAATCTGTTGCAAGCTGCGCTGAATATCGAGGATGGCTTGGACGGATTACGGTATAATAAAGTCATCGTGGCAACTGATGCCGATGTGGATGGTATGCATATACGCTTGCTGATGATAACTTTTTTCCTTCAGTTCTTTCCCGATTTAATAAAGAAAGGACACGTTTACATCTTGCAGACGCCGCTTTTCCGCGTTCGTAACCGTAAAAAAGGTGTATACGAAACTATTTATTGCTATACAGATGAGGAACGAATTGCAGCAATAGAAAAGTTGGGTCCCAATCCGGAGATTACTCGATTTAAAGGATTAGGAGAAATTTCGCCTGATGAGTTCCGGAATTTTATCGGAAAGGACATGCGTTTAGAACTGGTTTCTTTGCGTAAAACGGATGCAGTTAAAGAGTTGCTGGAGTTTTACATGGGTAAGAACACCATGGAGCGACAAAACTTTATTATTAATAATTTGGTAATAGAAGAGGACTTGTTGAATTGATAGATCAAGTATCTCTTGATTTGTGATTATTGGCTGAAATGAAAAGAGCGATATTTCCAGGGACATTTGATCCCTTTACAATCGGGCATTTTTCGGTGGTAAAACGTGCATTAACCTTTATGGACGAGATTATTATCGGAATTGGTGTCAATGATAATAAGAAAACCTGGTTTCCTACCGAAAAACGTGTGGAGATGATAAAAAGACTCTACGCAAACGAATCTCGCATACGAGTAGAAGCGTATGATAATCTGACTGTCGATTTTGCGCAACAGAGGAACGCTAAGTTCATTATCAGAGGAATCCGTACTGTTCGTGATTTTGAATATGAAGAAACCATTGCCGACATAAATAGAAAGCTTGCTGGCATTGAAACGATTTTGCTTTTCACAGAGCCGGAACTGACAGCCATCAGTTCCACTATTGTACGTGAATTATTGCAATATGGCAAAGATGTAACACCGTTTTTGCCAGAAGGACTGGATATTAATTTATGATGAAAACTATGAAACAGCGACTTTATTTGATTTTGTTGTGCAACTTCTTCTTTTTCTGTTCAGTAGTGGCACAGAATAAGATGCTCAACTCTCCTTCACGCAAGTTGCAGTTGGCGGAGTTTGCTATATCAAACTTATATGTCGATCAGGTAGATGAAAATAAGCTGGTAGAGTCGGCTATTGTAAAGATGCTGGAGCAACTGGACCCTCATTCTACTTATTCTGATCCGGAAGAGGTAAAAGCGTTGAATGAGCCATTGCAAGGGAACTTTGACGGCATAGGAATTCAGTTTAATATGGCTACTGATACGCTATTTGTTATCCAGCCTGTCTCCGGAGGCCCGTCGGAGAAAGTTGGAATTTTGGCGGGCGATCGTATTATTGAGGTAAATGATACGGTGATTGCCGGTGTAAAAATGAGTACGGAAGATGTGATGCGTCGTCTGCGAGGTAAACGAGGTACAGAGGTAACCGTAAAAGTTATGCGTCGAGGAGTAAAAGAGCTACTTCCTTTTACTATCAAACGCGATAAGATTCCTGTATATAGTCTTGATGCTTCGTATATGGTTGATAAAAAAATCGGCTATATTCGTGTAAATCGTTTTGCCGCAACTACTGGAAAGGAATTTGCTGATGCTCTTCATCGTTTGCAGAAGGAAGGTATGCGCGACCTTATTCTCGATTTGCAAGGAAATGGTGGAGGATATCTGAATGCAGCGATTGAATTGGCTAATCAGTTCTTAGGTAAGAAAGAACTTATCGTTTATACAGAAGGACGTCGTAATCCTCGTGCTGAGTTTGATGCTGAGGGAAATGGTGATTTCTTAAATGGACGTTTGGTTGTATTGGTCGATGAATTTTCTGCGTCGGCAAGTGAGATCGTAACAGGAGCATTACAAGACTGGGACCGTGCTATAGTTGTGGGCAGACGTACTTTTGGAAAAGGGCTGGTACAGCGTCCGATTGATTTACCTGACGGTTCTATGATTCGTCTGACTGTTGCTCGTTATTATACGCCTTCCGGTCGTTGTATTCAGAAGCCTTACGAGAGTATTGAACAGTACAATAAAGATTTGATAGATCGTTACAATCGTGGGGAAATGTTGAGTGCAGACAGTATCCATTTTCCGGATTCTTTGAAATACAAGACATTGAAGCTGGGACGTACTGTCTATGGTGGAGGAGGTATCATGCCGGATTATTTTGTGCCTGTAGATACAACCATGTATACTGATTATTATCTTGCCTTGCGCGATAAAGGAGCTATTGTGCAGATGAACTTGAAGCTGGTAGATGCATATCGTGAAGAATGGCTGAAAGAGTATAAGGACTTCCGACATTTTAATAAGAATTTTGAAGTGACATCTGCTATGCTTGAAGAACTGAGAAAGCTAGGTGAAACATTAGGAGCAAAATATGATGAGAAACAATATCAAATTGCACTTCCACTCATAAAAGCTCAAATGAAAGCTCTGATTGCTCGTGATTTATGGGATATGAGTGAGTATTTTCAGGTAATAAATCTCATGAACAATAGTATGCTTAAGGCGGTAGAACTATTAGAGAAGCCAGGAATGAATTTCCCGGAACGTAAATAACTGCTTAGAGTATTTATTAGATTATAAGTAAGAAGGGGCCGTTTTAGCAATGTAGTAAAAAGCTAAAACGGCTCTTTTTATGCTATTAAGATAAGGGATGTCCTGAATATGTTGCTTTGCCTTGAAAGAAGCTTCCTTTACCGGTTTTCAGAAAAACTATGGATAGTAAAGTAGAACCTGTCCTGAATTGTTCATAATGAAATGGTTATTGACCAACAGCGAAGGTAAAATGTTCAATAACTTCTTTAGTCTTATTTTCTCCTTGCTGAAGCACATTCATTATTTTTGTTGCTTAAATCACTGGACAGATTAAAGAATTATTTCCGTAATCCCTTGTATTATATAGGGAAAACTTCTAATTTTGTATCGTATTTTAATGTATGTAGTAAGAAATTTTAGTTCTAACAATTAAATAATTTAAATTCAATCATTTATGTGGTTAAGTAATTCATCTATTGGAAGGAAAGTGGTGATGAGTGTAACTGGTATCGCCCTTGTCCTGTTTCTGACATTTCACATGGCGATGAACTGTGTTGCTTTGTTCTCGGGCGAAGCTTACAACATGGTTTGTGAGTTCCTGGGTGCTAACTGGTATGCGCTGGTAGCAACTGTGGGATTGGCTGCCTTGTTTGTAATTCACATTATCTACGCTTTCTGGTTGACAATGCAGAATCGTGCAGCTCGCGGTAACGAACGTTATGCTGTAAATGCTCGTCCGAAGAATGTAGAATGGGCTTCTCAGAACATGTTGGTATTGGGTATCATCGTAATCCTGGGCTTGGCTCTTCACTTTATGAACTTCTGGTACAAAATGCAGTTCGCTGAAATCATCGGTAACCCTATGTTGGGTGGTCTTCATGCAGCCGACGGTTATGGCTATATTATGCAGACTTTCTCTAATCCGTTGTTCTTCGTGTTGTATATCATTTGGTTGATTGCTTTGTGGTTCCACTTGACTCACGGTTTCTGGAGTGCAATGCAGACTTTGGGATGGAACAACATGATTTGGATTAACCGTTGGAAATGCATCTCTAACATCTATTCTACTATCATCGTTCTTGGTTTTATGGTAGTAGCTGTTGTGTTCTTCTTGAAGAATATGATGGGTTGCGGTGCTTGCTAATTTAAGTGTAACTGATTTAAACTGAAAAAACATTATGACTAAAATAATTGATTCTAAAATTCCTGAAGGCCCGATAGCTGAGAAATGGACCAACTATAAAGCTCATCAGAAACTGGTGAACCCGGCAAACAAACGTCGTCTGGACATCATCGTGGTAGGTACCGGTTTGGCAGGTGCATCTGCTGCTGCCTCTTTAGGTGAAATGGGATTCCGCGTATTCAACTTCTGTATTCAAGACTCTCCTCGTCGTGCACACTCTATCGCTGCACAGGGAGGTATCAATGCAGCTAAGAACTATCAGAACGATGGTGACTCTGTTTATCGTTTGTTCTATGATACTGTAAAAGGTGGTGACTATCGTGCTCGTGAAGCAAATGTTTACCGTCTGGCTGAGGTTTCAAACAACATTATCGACCAGTGTGTTGCTCAGGGTGTTCCTTTCGCTCGTGAATACGGAGGTACATTGGCTAACCGTTCTTTCGGTGGTGCGCAGGTATCTCGTACTTTCTATGCTAAAGGTCAGACTGGTCAGCAGTTGTTGCTGGGTGCATATTCTGCATTAAGCCGTCAGGTTGGTGCAGGTACTGTAAAACTGTACACTCGTTACGAAATGGAAGAAATCGTAATCGTTGACGGTCGTGCACGTGGTATCATTGCAAAGAACTTGGTTACTGGTAAATTGGAACGTTTTGCTGCTCATGCAGTTGTTATTGCTACTGGTGGTTACGGTAATGCTTATTTCTTGTCTACTAATGCAATGGCTTGTAACTGTACTGCTGCAATGGCTTGCTACCGTAAAGGTGCTTGGTTTGCTAACCCTGCATACGTTCAGATTCACCCGACTTGTATTCCGGTACACGGCGACAAGCAGTCTAAGCTGACTTTGATGTCTGAGTCATTGCGTAACGATGGTCGTATCTGGGTTCCGAAGAAACTGGAAGATGCAAAAGCATTGCAGGCTGGAACGAAGAAGGGAAGCGATATTCCTGAAGAAGACCGTGACTACTATCTGGAACGCCGTTATCCGGCATTCGGTAACTTGGTTCCGCGTGACGTTGCTTCACGTGCAGCTAAAGAACGTTGTGACCACGGCTTTGGTGTAAATAACACAGGCTTGGCTGTATTCCTCGACTTCTCTGAAAGTATCGAACGTCTGGGTCTTGACGTAGTTCGTCAGCGCTATGGTAACTTGTTCGATATGTACGAAGAAATCACCGACGTAAATCCAGGTGAATTGGCTAAAGAAATCAATGGCGTAAAATATTATAATCCGATGATGATCTATCCGGCTATCCACTATACAATGGGTGGTATCTGGGTTGACTATGAACTTCAGACTTCTATCAAAGGTCTGTTCGCTATCGGTGAATGTAACTTCTCTGACCACGGAGCTAACCGTCTGGGTGCTTCTGCATTGATGCAGGGATTGGCTGACGGATACTTCGTATTGCCTTATACTATCCAGAACTATCTGGCTGACCAGATCACTGTTCCTCGCTTCTCTACTGATCTGCCTGAGTTTGCTGAAGCAGAAAAGGCTGTTCAGGATAAGATCGATCACCTGATGAATATCAAGGGTAAGAAGTCTGTAGATTCTATTCACAAGGAATTGGGTCGCGTGATGTGGGAATACGTTGGTATGGGACGTACTGCAGAAGGTTTGAAGACTGGTTTGGCTCGTTTGAAAGAAATCCGTAAAGAATTCGAAACAGAATTGTTTATCCCAGGTTCAAAAGAAAGTATGAACGTTGAATTGGATAAGGCTATTCGTTTGAATGACTTTATTACAATGGGTGAACTGATTGCTTACGATGCATTGAACCGTAACGAATCTTGTGGTGGTCACTTCCGTGAAGAATACCAGACAGAAGAAGGAGAAGCTAAACGTGATGATGAAAACTTCTTCTATGTAGCTTGCTGGGAATATCAGGGTAGCGATGATAAGGCTCCGGTATTGTATAAAGAACCGCTGGTATACGAAGCAATTAAAGTTCAGACTCGTAACTATAAGAGCTAATCAGTGAAGTTAAACAATTAAAGAATCTAAGTAAAATGGATAAAAATATATCATTTACGCTGAAAGTTTGGCGTCAGAACGGACCTAAAGAAAAAGGTCATTTCGATACATTCCAGATGAAAGATATCCCGGGAGATACTTCATTCTTGGAAATGCTGGATATTTTGAACGAACAGTTGATTGAAGAAGGCAAAGAACCTATTGTATTCGATCATGACTGTCGTGAAGGTATCTGCGGTATGTGTTCTTTGTATATCAACGGACATCCTCACGGACCTGCTACTGGTGCTACTACTTGCCAGATCTACATGCGCCGTTTCAAAGATGGCGATGTAATCACGGTTGAGCCTTGGCGTTCTGCTGGTTTCCCGGTTATCAAGGATTTGATGGTAGACCGTACAGCTTACGATAAGATTATGCAGGCTGGTGGTTTTATCAGTGTACGTACAGGAGCTCCTCAAGATGCAAATGCTATTCTGATTCCGAAGCCAGTTGCTGACGAAGCTATGGATGCTGCTTCTTGTATCGGTTGTGGTGCTTGTGTAGCTGCTTGTAAGAATGGTTCTGCAATGTTGTTCGTTTCAGCTAAGGTTAGCCAGTTGAACTTATTGCCTCAGGGTAAGCCGGAAGCTTTGCGTCGTGCAAAAGCCATGTTGTCTAAGATGGATGAACTTGGTTTTGGTAACTGTACAAATACACGTGCATGTGAAGCTGAGTGTCCGAAATGCGTTTCAATCAGCAATATTGCTCGTTTGAACCGTGACTTTATCAAGGCTAAGTTGAAAGATTAATTCCTTGCTGTAAAGCTTTTATTTGATAGAGAAATCCCTGCTGAAGTAGAATTCGGCAGGGATTTCTTTTTTTTGATAAAATCAAAGTGTTATTTTGTGTGCGCAAACGTCTTTAAATGTAAAATAGTTTTAAACATTTTGTAATATTGTTGTTTGCTCTTGCGTGATATCTTACGAATTATTACATTTGCAATGTGATTTTTTTCATAGTATTAGATTTAAGGTTAACAAGGTTGGGAGAAAGCGTTCTCCCATTTTTTTTGCCCTTTTCTTATTTTGTTCACGGGCTATGCTTTATTAATCTTATATCAGTTTATATACCCCTCCGGCAAGTGTACGGATTATTCCTTTCATTTCCAGCTCAAATAAAATGCCCGTCATTCGGTTGATGGCGATATTGCTTTCTACAACAAGTGTGTTTATTTGGATTCCGTCTGGGTGCTTTTGGAGTAAGGATACTATTTTTTCTTCATTTTCATCGAGTTCGGGGAATAACTGCCGTTGTATAACCGCAGGAGCTTGTGCTTCACTATCCCAGTTCATAGCCTTTATCAATTCCTCGGCACTCTGAAGCAATACAGCACGATTCGAACGTATCAGTTCGTTGCATCCAGCCGAATACATATCATTAATGCGTCCTGGAAAAGCGAAACAGTCGCGGTGATAACTTTCTGCTATTTCTGCCGTGATAAGCGATCCCCCTTTATTTGCCGATTCGATAACAATGGTTGCGTCACTGATACCTGCTACGATACGGTTTCGTTTGACGAAGTTCTGCTTGTCGGGATTTGTACCACTCATAAATTCGGTAAGCAGTCCTCCGCATTGTGTCATTTCGGCTGCTGTACGCCGATGTACAGACGGATAAATTCTGTCCAAACCATGAGCCAGAACACCTATTGTTTCCATTTTATGTTGCAAGGCCGCACGATGAGCATGTATGTCAATCCCATAGGCCAGCCCACTGACAATTATTACATCCGGTAACAATTCTTTCAGTTCACCGATAAATCGCATGCATATATCTTTTCCATAATCAGTCGCATTACGGGTTCCCACCATGCTGATGATATGACGCTGGTTCAAATCACTTGTTCCCCGGTAAAACAGGACAAGTGGAGCATCATCACATTCCCGGAGCCGGGAGGGATAAGCTTCATCATCACAAGTAAGACAGGCTATATGATTTTTTTCTGCGAACGAAAGCTCTGCTTCACAACGGCGCAAAACCTCCGGTGCATCGAATACAGAAGCGATCTTCGGTGAAATGTCGGGAATGATATCTCCCAGATCCTTGGGATGGTCAAAAAGCATAGCAGCTTTTCCTTCCGTAGCATCCAGCAGCTTATGAGCTCCTACAATACCGATTCCCGGAAGCTGAGTTAATGCCAGACGGCAAAGTAATTCATGGTTTTTCATTCTGAAAGATAGGGAGCAAAAGTCGTATCGAAAAGTTCACTGTTGCCCAGTCGTCCGTTTATTACACATACGGTTTCTACCGTCGATTTAATGACAATTTTCATGTCGGGCAATCGGAATATGTCTTGATAGAATACATATTTTATTCCTTCTTTCTTCATATACAGTTTCGAAACGAACTCGTCGCCACTTTTCAGAGGAGTTTTGAACGCCATAGTTAGACGTGCTACAACCGGATCTATTCCTTCTTCGTGCAGTCGGGCAAAACTGATGCCTGTAGAAGTAAGAAACTCATGTCGTGTGTGCTCTATGTAATGTTGGTAATTGGCATTGTTTACGATGCCTTGCAGGTCACATTCATAATCGCGCACCTTCATTTTCAATTCATAAATGTATTTATCCATGGGGATGATTTTTTAATGTATTCTACAAAGGTAACGAATTATCCGTATATTTGCGGATGTATGGAACAGAATATACCGGCAATTTATGCAGCTCCGTTGCAAGGGTTTACGGAGGCTGCCTGGCGTAATGCACACGAACAGACGTTTGGAGGTGTAGATGCTTACTATACCCCTTTTATTCGTTTGGAAAAAGGTGAAATCCGTAACAAAGATAAGCGGGAAGTACTGCCTCAGCAAAATACAGTAAGTCATCTGATACCTCAACTGGTAGCTTCAGAACCTGAAGAACTGAATCAGCTAGCCGGCTTTCTGGCTTCACAAGGTTATCGGGAGATAGACGTTAACATGGGATGTCCTTTCCCGCTTATAGCCAACCGTGGAAAGGGATCGGGCATATTGCCTTATCCCGAAAAAGTTGCTGCGCTGCTGGATGCGATGCGTCAGTTGCCGGAAATCCGTTTCTCTGTCAAGATGAGACTTGGGTGGCTACATGCCGATGAATGGAAACAGGTATTACCTTTACTGAACGGCTCAGGGGTGTCTCAGATAACTCTTCATCCACGTATCGGAAAACAGCAGTACAAGGGAGAAGTGAACCGTGTTGCTTTTAAGGAGTTTTATGACTCCTGTGAACTGCCATTGGTGTATAATGGAGATTTGTGTACACTAGAAACTGTTCAAGAGTTGCTGGAGGAATATCCACGATTGAAAGGTATGATGCTAGGCAGAGGGCTGCTTGCTGATCCTTCGCTTGCCCTATCTGTTCGCAAAGGTCAATCTCCCGATAAAACAACATTATACCGTCACGTATCTGCAATGCACGGGTTGATGTATGAACATTATTGTCGGATTATTGAAGGAGGCGAGACTCAGTTGCTTGCCAAACTGAAAACCATGTGGGAGTATTTACTTCCCGATATAGACAAGAAGAGCCGTAAGCTTATCTTAAAAAGTAATCGTCTGGACACTTATCTCAGAGCGGTAGAAGAAGCCTTGCGCTAATCAATAAGAATTTATCAGCAAGAAGTGACAAAAACATCGTCTTCTTTTTTTATTTTTTGTACGAAAGACGGGGACTTTCGTACAAAAAAAGAGTAAATATGCTGATGTTTTTTGAATATGTGCAGATGTATTTTCTGCATCGTTTTAATCAATTTGACTTCTTACCTTTTATGCTTTCATAGTTCTGGATTTTTCTTGGTAAATTAACTTCTTTTTGCGAATGCAACATAGTGACTTAGGCATTTTTGTACGTCATTATGTAAAACATGATTCATAATATCAAAACTAGAAGTAAGTGATATGAATTTTGATAATTTGTTCAGATACCATTACAGACCTTTATGCTTGTACGCCATACACTATATTCACGATGTAGATGCAGCTGAAGATATCGTGCAGGAGTGTTTTTCGGTTTTGTGGGAAAAAATGGAACAGGAAGGTGGGGAGATCGTTAATATTAGGTCGTACCTCTATACGATGGTCAGAAACCGTAGCCTTGACTGGCTGAAACAAAGTAGTATGTTCGATACTAGTCTTTCTCCATCCGATCTGGAAGACAGGTTACCCGAGGAAGATGTAGAAGAACGTACGATCATGGAAGCACGTATCTGGACTGCCATTGATTCATTGCCCGACCGTTGCAGGGAAGTGTTTCTGTTGAACAAACGGGATGGCATGAAGTATAAAGACATAGCCGACAAGTTTCATATCTCCGTTCATACGGTTGATAATCATATACAGAAAGCACTTCGACTGATACGTGAGGGAGCATATAAAGTATATACTTTCTTTTTCGGCTAAAATTAGCTTGCTGGCAATAGTGAATTTCAACCTTTGTACAGTCTTGTCTATGAAACTTAAAATCGAAGAAGTATGAAAGATTTAGAAGAAAAATGTCTCCGGTTTGTACTGAAGCATTACCGTGTAAATAAACTTGATACGCAGAAGGCATTGCAGATTTTTAAGCACAAACATGCTATATCCGAAAGCAAGTCAGGTCCTGGCTCGTATGTGATGGCTTTTGCGGGGATAGCGGCTGCCGTACTTTTGGTGTTTGTCATAAAGATATACCTGTTTACTGATGCGAAATGGACGGAGATTACGGCATACGAGCATCCGGTCGATTGCCTGTTGCCGGATAGTTCTGCCGTAATGCTCTATCCTCATTCTTCCATCCGCTATTGTTCTCGTGAATATTTGTCTGTCCGTCGGGATGTCCGTCTACGGGGAAAGGGTTTGTTTAGGGTTCGTCATCATGCTGCCCGGCCGTTTACGGTAAGTGGCAGATTGTCGGAAGTGAGGGTGTTAGGGACTCGTTTCTTGCTGGATGAAAGCCGGAATGATACGGCATTTGTACACGTTGAGGCGGGAAAAGTACAGTATACGGCTGTAGGACAACCGGATGCGGTAATTCTGACACGTGGAATGAGGGCGCAGGTTGTCAAA
The DNA here is from genome assembly GCA_019414725.1 of Bacteroides sp. Taxonomy (GTDB): domain Bacteria; phylum Bacteroidota; class Bacteroidia; order Bacteroidales; family Bacteroidaceae; genus Phocaeicola. Next base: position 5,020 of record DXLM01000061.1, on the reverse strand, counting down.
GGACAACAGAAACCTCAAGTACTTACGCAGAGAGCACAGACACGTAAAGGTAGCTTTGTGTTCAGCAATACGCCTTTGCAAAAGGTACTCGATGAACTTTCCAGGTATTACAATGTCCGTCTGACAGCTGACAATACGGATAAACGGCTGACTGCCAATTTTAATTCCCGAAGCTTGGATGAAATAATCGAGATAATAGAAAAGGTGCTGAAAGTAAAAATTGAAAAGAAGAAGTGATGAGAACATTTTTCTGTGCTGTTCTGCTGTGTCTGCATGTGGCGGCGAATGCTTCGTCCGAATCCACAGAGATGAAAAGAGTGATAGATACCATGCAGGAGGTATATCATGTAAGTTTTGTATACGATTCTGCTTTGGCTGATGTGACACCTGCGGGCAGACCGTTGCCCGACAAGACACTGGCGGAGAATCTGAATATTGTTTTTGGCGGGACTGGTATCAAGTGGGAAATCAAGGATGAATATGTGCTGCTGTTCAGGCAGAACAAGTATACCTTTTCGGGTTATGTCTGTCAGGATAATGGTGAATCACTGATTAATGTGACGGTGTATGACAAGACTACGCGTACCGGAACACTGACTGATGAGCATGGCTTTTTCAGTATTACTTTACCCGAGGGGAAGCATGTGCTTCGTGTGTCTTATATTGGCTATGAGGAAGTGGTAAAGGAACTCGATTTGCAGTCTGATTATTTTGGAACTATTTATCTGAAGGAAAGCACAACGGCACTGGCAGGTGTGGAGGTTACAGCAAATCTGAATGATCCGCTTTTTACCACTCAGACCGGAAAGGTTTCTTTTACTCCCGAATTGCTGAATACGGAATTCTCTCTGTTGAGTTCTCCGGATCTTGTCAAGTCCATTCAGAACTTGCCGGGTGTTTCTTCCGGTACGGAATTGCTTTCCGGGCTGTATGTACATGGCGGTCGGAATGATGAGAATATGTGTTTGCTGGATGGTACTCCGTTGTATCAGGTCAATCATTTGGGTGGACTGTTTTCGGCATTCAATACGGACGTGGTGAAGAATGTAGACTTCTATAAGAGTGGTTTCCCGGCTCGTTATGGAGGAAGAACGGCATCGGTCATCGATGTTCGTACCAGGGAGGGGGACATGAAAGAATATCATGGCACTTTTTCCATCGGACTGCTGGATGGCAGGTTCCAGTTTGAAGGACCTGTCATCAAAGATAAGACTTCGTTTAGTTTTGGTATGCGAAGGAGCTGGATGGATCTGCTGACCACACCTGCCTTGTGGATAGCGAATCGAAATTTTTCAGATAAAAATATTAAGACCCGTTACGTTTTCCACGATATCAATGCTAAAATTACGCATCGGTTTTCCGATCGGAACAAGTTGTCGCTCAGCGTATATTCTGCCCGTGATCTGTTCAAGTCGAGAGTGCTGCAACAGTTTCCGGAAGGATATATGTTCCAGAAGTACGAGGAACGGGATGAGAATACATTCCATATCCGTTGGGGCAACTTGTCGGTCGGATTGAACTGGAACGGTCAGCTTACTCCTAAACTGTCGGGCAATGTATCACTGGTGTATGCCCGTAATCTGGCAAAGTATAGTTTCCTGTCGGACGAAAGCTATTATGAACAAGACAAGAGGGTGTCGATGGAACGGATGCAAAGAAGCAATTATTCGACGATTGATGATGTGGGTTACCGGATGGAGTTCAGTTATCGTCCGGCTGCGAGTCATCATATTCGTCTGGGTAGCAACTATTTGTTTCATTTGTATCATCCGCAGCGTATCGCTTCGCAGGATATAAGAGAAACGGCAGGGATTGCCGATACCTTGTCGTCGGCGGGTGAAGGTCGTTATCGGGGGAGTGAAATCTCTTTTTATGTGGAAGATGATATGCAGCTGACCGAAAAGTTGCGGGTAAATGCGGGTCTGCACTATGTCTTGTATCGGGTTACGGGAGCGACTTATCATTCCTTGGAACCGAGATTATCTGTCGGTTACCGGCTTTTCGATTGGGCTACCTTGAAGGCTTCTTATACCGAAATGAGTCAGTTTGCCCATCAGCTTTCGAACTCTTATTTGAATCTTCCTACTGACTGCTGGGTTCCTTCTACCAGTCGCATACGTCCGATGCGTTCACGTCAGGTGGCGGGAGGTATTTATATGAAGCTTCCATGGAACTTGAGCATGGACATAGAAGGCTATTTCCGTATTACCGACCGTATGCTGGAATATGATACCGGTGGTAACCTGACACTTCCTGCCGATAACTGGGAGAAATGGGTGAGGGTAGGCAAAGGAAAATCGTATGGATTGGAAGCCTCACTGGCGTACCGTCACGCGAAGAATGTCTTTCAGGCCAGTTATACGCTGTCGTGGAGCAAGCAGAAATTCGAAGATTTTTACCCCGACTGGTATGCCAGCAAGTTTGACAACCGTCATAAGCTGAACCTGATGTTCCGTCATAAGTTTAATAACCGTATCGATGCGTACGCAGCATGGACTTTCCGTAGTGGCGATCGGGCTACTGTGCCTATGCAGTATGTAGAAAATCCTTCTTTGCCTGGAACCGTCCAGCCGTCTGATGCGGCAGGAAGTTGGGTCTACGAAAAGCCGAACAATATTACCCTGCCAGCCTATCATCGGCTGGATGTAGGCATCAATTTCCGGCGGACAACCAAACGAGGTTTCGAACGTATCTGGAATATCAGTATTTACAATGCCTATTGCCGGATGAATGCTTTCTATACTCAAGTAGAACGGCAGGCCGATGGTAGTTTCAGAGGCAAGGCGATAGGACTGTTTCCTGTAATTCCTTCTTTCAGTTATACTTTAAAATTCTAATAAGGATGATGGTAAAATATATTTCTTTCATGATCATACTTGGGGTATCCTTACTGTTTACATCTTGCGTATATCATTTCGATCTGGATGAGGCGGAAGGAATCCCTAAGTTAGTTGTATACAGTTATCCCGGGAGTGGAGATACAACCGTGGTACGTTTTTCACGCAGTCTTCCAGTCACAGGCAAGGGGGAAATTGTTTCTGGTTTGACAGGGACGGATGTCTGGCTGGAAGTAAACGGTACACCTGTCGGTCTGTTGTGGACGGACAAAGCTTTACCGGGTGTTCCCGCCAAAAGTTATTATACGGTGCAGAGATACGAGGAAGGCGATCGTATCCGGCTGACAGCTTCTGCTGAAGACTTGGAAACAGTTTCGTCTGTTACGACAATTCCAGCTCCGTTTCCGTTGAATTCTGTTCATATGGAGCGAAAGCCATCCGATCCTGGTACGCTTCAGTTTCAGATAAACTTTACCGATAAGGCAAGTACAGTAAACTATTATGCCGTAACGGTGAAAGAAAGAGCAAAGTATTGGAGGGATGGAGATTCACGGGTGTATTATGACGAAGAATATACGGCGTATATGGATTGGAATGATGAACCGCTCCTGAAGGTCTCAGCCGGTTTGGATGAAATTCTTATAGGTGACTATACGTATTATGAGCAGTTGTATATTTGGAGCGATGAGAAGATTCAAGGGAAGAACTACACACTTCGGCTGAACAAAACTTATATATCCGATTATGAAACCTCTATTCAGGGTGAAGTTTATACAAACAGGAAACAATATAAGGTTTGTCTGTATAGTTTGTCGGAAGAGTTCTATCATTATCTGAAATCGATGAATGAACAAGTAAACAATAAATTGGGAGAATCGGAATTGGCTCCTGTACGCCCTACCTATACCAATGTAGAGAATGGTTTTGGACTAGTAGGGGGCTGTCGGATGATGCAGACAGAATGGATGGATGGTGTGAAAGAATGAGTTGGAAGTAATTGATTAAACACAAAAATTGATTGTATGATAAAGCGTTTGACTGTTCTTATATTGTTATTTAGTGGCTGGCTAGTTACTTACGGACAGACAGGCCGTTCCTCAGGTCTGACAATTTATGGAGGAAAAGATATGGTAGGTTATGATATGGTTCCTCCATCAGCCGGGGTACCTCCTTTTGATGCTGGGAAGACTTATTTTGATTCCAGATTCTCTTTAGGTTTCGGTTATCGTTGGCGGTTGAAGCCGATTGATTCCCGATGGTTTTTCGATTTTGCGATAACAGCCGGATATCATCGTTATAAGTATGGATTAAGCTATCTCTCTCCGGACGAGCACATAACTTATGCGGGAAATGCAGGAGTTTGTAATTTGTTGTCGGTTTCTCTCTCCGGAAGTGTGGGATATTATTTGTATAAAGGATTGAATTTGTCTGTAGGGGTAGAATCTGCTTATTATTTTTATGATAAAGATTTTGTAAATGTACCTGTGTTTGTACGTTTGGGTTATGACTTTGGTTGTATGGAAATTGCCATACAATATAAGCGGGGAATGACTCGGAAATTTGATTTATTCCCTTTTGCGAACAACCGTTTGTCTGGCTGGGAATTGATGGTATACATACCTTTGTCTAAAAGAAATACAAATTAATTGAAGGTACAGAAAACGTGCCTTCAACAATAAATTCATAAAAATATTGGTACATACCTAGTGAAATATTGGGCTATGTACCAATATTTTTTGTATCTTCATAGATATAAAAATAAATTTTTGCTTCCTCCAGCTCTTTGTCAAAGTTCCGTAAACTACGTTTGAAAGGCAAGGACCTGTTCGATTTTCTCATTAGTAAGACTGTTTTCATCGTAATCGAAAAAGGAATCATAACGTGTTGATAAATCCTTATAAAATATTTGGATGACCTTTTTGTTTTTTTACATTTGTAAATGTAATAATATATAGCATATTGCGATTCTTTTTGCGACTCTTGCAAGGATGCTCTTGAGAACAATTCTTGATATTCTTTATGGTGAACTTTATTAATTATTTGTTACTTTAATTCTTTTAACAATGAAAATCAGTTAGATTGAATCAATGTAACTTCTTATTAAAAAGATAATGCAAATATACAGTAGGAGCAATACTTCGGTAAATTTTTACCGAAAAATTAAAAGTTAAACAATAAAACCG
>DXLM01000060.1:1497-19508 GCA_019414725.1 Bacteroides sp. | reverse complement strand
CCTGGACCCACTGATTAAGAGTCAGTTGCTCTACCAACTGAGCTAAGAGTGCATTCATTTCTGATTTGCGGTTGCAAAGGTAGGTGTTTTCTTTTAAACATCCAACATTTTGCACCATTTTTTTACCTTTTCATCGAAATTTATTCAAACTCATAAACATCTGAAGGTGTATTCCGCTTTAAAGCAATGACTTGCACATCTTTGCCGACGATAACCCCTTTGTTTCGTAGTGAGAGTTCTACTGTCTTGTATGCCAGTTCGGGGTGGTTATTGTCTTTGCTAAGATGACAAAGCCAAATGTATTTAAGACTTTCATTGATATTTTCTGCCAAAAAATCGGCGGTTTCGCGGTTACTCATATGTCCATTAGGCCCGGCAATACGTTCTTTTAAATATTGGGGATAAGGTCCCATTTTCAACATCTCTTCATCGTAATTTGCTTCCAATACCAAATAGTTTGCTTTACATATATATTCGGCGGCAGTGGGGGTGATATGCCCCAAGTCAGTAAGGAAAGAAAATATTTTACCGTCTATATTCATGCAATAGCCTACATTGTCAGTTCCGTCGTGAGGCACTTCAAAGGCAGTAATTGCGAAATCTTCCAATTCCATTGTCTCACCTTTGTGCAGATAGTGTACGCAGGTCGATAATTTCTCGGTCATGCAATAACTTTTGTTGATTCCTGCATGTACTTCCGGAGTGGAGTAAACAGGAATTCCAAATTTCTCTCCTAAATGCCCTACTGCTTTGATGTGGTCGGCATGATCGTGTGTTATGAATACTGCCCGGATGATATCCAGTCCGATTCCAAGTTCTTTTAATGTTTTTTTTATTGTACGGATGCCAATGCCTGCATCCACCAATATGCCATATCTGTCTGTTCCGAGAAAATAGCAGTTGCCGCTACTTCCGCTTGCGAGACTTATAAATTTGATTTTCATTTTGTTGCTCTCCCAATTCTAGTGAATCCCCACGTTTTTTGTGTTAAAAGAGCCGCAAATATACATAAAAAAAGGAGGAAATAAAATAGAAACAGGCTTTTTCGGAAAGATGATTTAGCGGATATTGTTTTAAAAGAATGCCTGGAATCTGGATTATGGAATACGTAGATAATAACCCTTTCCTCTGACTGTTATTAATTTATATTCTTGGAATTCTTTTAAAACTTTCCGGATTGATTTGATGTGTGCATCTATTTTTTCATTGGCATTATCATCCGTAGGCCAGAAACTCTTTTTTATTTCTTCACGGCTTACGCAAGTTCCTGCTTTTTCATAAAGCATATTTAGTAAGGTGAGGTCTAATTTCTGAATGTTGCACTTTTTGTTTCCTATATACAACTCTTGTTTCTCCATGTCTATGTTCATACGGGTAAGGAGTGTTTGAGTATCCTTTTCCTTTTTAAGAAAAATGAGTATGAAAATAAGAATCATCAATTGTCCGATGAGCCAAAAGAGTGTGTTGTCTATGTGTCGTAAAATAGTTTTGAAGTCATAGTTTACCCATGCTTGTACCTTGATGTTCTGGGTGATATCTACTATGTATCGGGGAGTATTGTATGCCGTTCGGGGAATTGCAGAACTTTGGTCGCTGTGTTGGGAAATGGATTTGTTATAATAAATAGTTCCGGTCCTGCCGGTTATGCCATGATCGGATAATATTTTTCTAAAGGTTGCATTTAACTCATCGGGCTTTATGGGTTTTAGTTGGGATAGAATGTATTGGTTCAGCATACGTTTGGCGGTCTGCTCGTCCAGACTGTCTTTAAAAGTATAGATTGTTTTTCCTTGTCTGGTTCTTATGGTGTAGCTTTTTACTTTTTGGTGTAGGCTGGGAGCGATAGTATACATTTTTATATCCCAGTTTGTAGGTTCGGGATGATAATAGCTCTGATGTAGGCAAGTCTTTCATTGTAATCTTCCGTAATGGCGGATTTGAAAGCGTGGTCTATTTGGGTATTCACTCGTTCGGCACTATTATGAAAAGCGATATAAACAGTATATAGAACGGTGATGGTGACTGCCATAAATAAGATAATGTGTGTTTTTGCCCTTTTCATCGTATGAATTTTGAATGCAAAAGTAAATAACGTTAAGGAAAAAACAGGTGTTTTATCTGATCTTTTTCTGAAAAAGGAGAAAATTCAGAAAGAGTTCAGATAAATATTTTGCAGAGATACAGGCTTTTCTTCTTCTTTGCGTCAGCAAAATATTTTGCGAATCAATAAAAGCAAGAAACGTATGAGAACAAAAGCTGTTTTATTTTTTTCTCTTGTTATTGCCGGTGTATGTGGTGAATGGCCAAGATGACAAGAGAGAGTATTTGAAAAAGGTGTTGGATAATTTAGAGCAGATTAAGTCAGCAACGTATAAAGTAGAGAGCGAAGTCTGGAATCCTGGTGATACAATTCCTTCCAGTATTAGAAAATATATAGTGAAAGAGTTCGATGATCCGGCTGATTCTACGATAGGGGCAAGTTTTGTGAATTTGGGAACAGATGATGGTAAAGAGTTCCAATTCGGTTATAATGGTGAAGTACGTGTGTTGGTGAATCATGCTGTCAAGGAAATAAAAATCGATAATTTTACCACCAGACCGTTACCTTTCAGACCGTTGACCCCACCTTTCTTTAATTATTGCAAGAATATTGTCAGGTATGCTTTGGAAACAGAAGACAGCATAGTTACCACATTGGAAGATTGTGGGGATTATTTTCATTTTAAACTTGTCATAAACGAAGATACACAAGTGGAGTTCTTTGGTAAAGCTTATCACATGCCTCCACCTCCTTTTTATGTAGAGCCGACCTCTATTTATGAACTGTGGATTCACAAGTCGAATGGTTTGCCTTATAAGAAACGGAGAGCGATGTCCCATAATATATCGGTGGAAACTTGCTGTAATGTGGAAATAAACAAAGAAACAATTGACAGGTTTGATGTTTTCGATTATGTTCCGCAAGGTTATGAAACAAAAAAATATGATTATGGCGCTCCTTCCAGGAATATGGCCGCTAATCTGACGGGTAAGAAAGCACCAGAATGGACATTGAATGATATAAAGGAGCGTCCCGTGTCATTGAGTGATTTGAAAAGTAAGGTCATCTTGGTAAATATAACAGGAATAGGCTGTGGAGCTTGCCAGGCTTCTATCCCTTTTCTGAAAGAACTGAAAAGAAAGTACCAAGAAGAAGATTTTGAATTGGTAGCCATTGAAAGTTGGAGCCGGATGCATTCACTTCAGAATTATGCAAAGAGAAAGGAATTGAATTATATGTTTTTGGATGGAGATGATAAAGTGATAGAAGATTACCGGACGGGTGGGGCGGCTCCGTACTTTTTTATTTTGGATAAAGAACGGATTATACGGAAAGTCATCCGAGGATATGGCATGGGAAAAACCGACAAGGAAATAACGGAGGCTATAGAAGAATTGCTATGACTGGAATGAGGATGGAACAAAAAGTGAAAACTTTTGCAGACACATTTGTTCCATCCTCATTTATTTATATTCAGCATTCTGACGGTTGTCAGAATTGGAAGAACTTCTTGGCATTATTATAGCAGATATCTTCCACCATCTGATTGACGCGTTCTATTTCGCAAGCAGGGATTTCGCCGTTTTCCACATCATTACCCAGCAAGTTGCACAAAGTACGGCGGAAATATTCGTGACGCGGATAAGACAGGAATGAACGAGAGTCTGTCAGCATACCTACGAAGCGGCTCAACAAGCCTAACAATGACAGTGCATTCATCTGCTTTTCCATACCGTCTTTCTGATCGAGGAACCACCATCCGGAACCGAATTGAATCTTGCCTGGAATTGTGCCATCCTGGAAGTTGCCTAACATGGTGGCAATTACTTCATTGGCGCAAGGATTCAAGTTGTAAAGGATAGTTTTGGTCAGTTTTCCTTCTGTATTCAGGCGGTCAAGGAATTTAGCCATCGCTTTGGCGGTGGTAAACTCACCGATTGAATCGAAACCGGTATCAGGTCCCAGAAGTTTGAACATCTTGGTGTTGTTGTTGCGGATTGCTCCATAGTGGAACTGCTGGGTCCAGCCTTTTTCCCAATCCATTTCCCCAAATACGATCAGCATGGCTGATTTGAATTTCAGAATTTCTTCCTTGGTCAGTTCTGTACCACCATATACCTTATTAAATATAGCATTGATTTCAGCATCAGTATAGTCTTCAGCATAAAACTCTTCAATTCCGTGGTCAGACAATTTACAACCTTGTTCAGCAAAGAAGTCATGACGTTTCCGCAAAGCAGCCACCATGTCATCGAAAGAAGATATCGTGACACCGCTTACAGCAGACAATTTTTCCATATAAGCACGGAAATCAGCGGGAACTTCTACTGCCATCGCCTTGTCCGGACGCCAAGTGGGAAGCATTTTAATTTCGAATCCGCTTTCACGGGTTTTGATGTGATATTCCAATGAATCTACCGGATCATCGGTTGTACAAACGGTTTCCACATGATAACGACGCATCATGCCTCGTGCGGAGTATTCCGGTTTGGCAAGCTTTTCATTACATTCATCAAAAATCTCGCGGGCAGTTTTCGGATTCAATACTTTATTGATTCCAAATGCGGTTTTCAATTCCAAATGAGTCCAATGGTATAATGGGTTGCGGAAGGTATAAGGAACTGTTTCCGCCCATTTTTCAAATTTTTCCCAGTCCGTGGTGTCTTTACCGGTACAATAACGTTCGTCCACACCGTTGGTACGCATGGCACGCCATTTATAGTGGTCTCCACCCAACCAGATTTCTGTCAGTGACTTAAACTGATAGTCATCAGCAACCATCTGGGGAATCAGGTGGCAGTGGTAATCGATAATAGGCATTTTAGCCGCATGTTCATGATACAACTTCTGCGCAGTTTCTGTCTGAAGCAGGAAGTTTTCATCCATAAAGTTTTTCATAAGTAGTCTTTTTATATCTATATAATTGTTGTTTATTTTGACTTTCAGTAAAAACTCATTCTAAAAAAGATGTCAAAGAGCATCTCTTTAGATTTATTAACCGTTATCGAACACGAAAGTAGAAATTTTATTTGGAATAACAAAATTATTTGTATCTTTGCGGCGAAGATTTAAAGATTTTAAATGCTTGGTTCAATGATGATATATAAAAACTTAAATATATATTACCATTTAAAAGAAAGCATGAATACTATGAGTACACAATAAAATCTGATTCGTCTTCAATAAGTACAGGTATGGATAAACACATAATATAATTAAAAATATGAAAGCATTAAACAAGGAGACAGCAGCAAAGACTCAACGTCCCGAAAGAATCATTCAATTTGGTGAGGGTAACTTCCTGCGTGCGTTTGTGGATTGGATTATCTACAACATGAACGAAAAAACTGATTTCAACAGCAGTGTGGTGGTGGTTCAACCTATTGAAAAAGGTATGGTTGACATGTTGAACGCACAAGATTGTCTGTATCATGTAAACTTGCAGGGTTTGGATAAAGGACAGGTGGTAAACAGCCTGACAAAAATTGATGTGATCAGTCGTGCCTTGAATCCTTATTCTCAGAATGATGAATTTATGAAATTGGCGGAACAGCCGGAAATGCGTTTCGTTATCTCTAATACGACAGAGGCCGGTATCGCTTTTGATCCTGCCTGCAAGCTGGATGATGCCCCTGCTTCATCTTATCCGGGCAAACTGACCCAGTTGCTGTATCACCGTTATAAAACGTTCAATGGTGACAAGAGCAAAGGTTTGATAATTTTCCCTTGCGAATTGATTTTCCTGAACGGCCATAAACTGAAAGAAACCATCTATCAATATATTGATTTGTGGAACTTGGGTGAAGACTTCAAGCAATGGTTTGAGGAAGCTTGTGGTGTCTATGCTACTTTGGTAGACCGTATTGTGCCGGGATTCCCCCGCAAAGATATCGCTGCTATTAAAGAAAAATTGCAGTATGATGACAATCTGGTGGTACAGGCAGAAATCTTCCATTTGTGGGTAATTGAAGCTCCGCAGGAAGTCGCCAAGGAATTCCCTGCCGACAAAGCCGGTTTGAATGTATTGTTCGTTCCGTCTGAAGCTCCTTATCACGAAAGAAAAGTTACTTTGCTGAACGGTCCTCACACAGTGCTGTCTCCGGTAGCTTATCTGTCTGGAATCAACATTGTGCGCGAGGCTTGCGAGCATGAAGTGGTAGGTAAATACATTCATAAAGTTATGTTCGATGAGTTGATGGAAACCCTGAACCTGCCGAAAGAAGAATTGAAGAAGTTTGCGGAAGATGTTTTGGAGCGTTTCAACAATCCGTTTGTTGATCACCAGGTGACTTCTATCATGCTGAATTCATTCCCTAAATATGAAACTCGCGACCTCCCGGGCTTGAAAGTTTATCTGGAGCGTAAGGGTGAGTTGCCTAAAGGCTTGGTATTGGGACTGGCGGCTATCATCACTTATTATAAAGGTGGTGTTCGTGCTGACGGTGCTGAGATTGTTCCGAACGATGCTCCTGAAATCATGAATCTGCTGAAAGAACTTTGGGCTACAGGCTGCACTCAGAAAGTGGCGGAAGGCGTGTTGGCAGCAGAATCTATTTGGGGTGAGAACTTGAACAACATTCCGGGTTTGACCGCCGCAGTAAAAGCTGATCTTGACTCTATTCAAGAAAAGGGTATGCTGGAAACAGTAAAGGGTATTCTCTAATCAGATTAATTGTTAGAAATAGTTTATAAATTCCTTGAGGGAGATTTGGTTATAAAACTGAGTCTCCCTATTTTTGTATCTATACAAGATAGATGTGGCATATGGAAAAACAAGAATTCAGACCCGGTTATCCTTTATGGATTTGGGCAGTTATTGCTATTATGTTGGTGGCGTGTACATGCCTTTTTATAGCGCATGGAAGATATGCATCTTTGCTGGTCTTGACTCCTCCTCTGTTGATAACGGGGGTAAGGTTATTGTCTGTTTATACTATTACTCCTGATTCTTTTACCTTAGCTATAAGAGGGATGAAGCCTCGGCATGTTTTTCCTTTGCAAAACATCACAGAGATAGAAAAGGAGTACACAAAGTCTGGTAAACTCAAGTCGATTGTGATCCGTTACCGGAAAGAAGGAATGTACCACAATTTTTTAGTTATCAAGAAAGATGATGTAAATATTGAAGGTATTCTGAACGCTATTTTGCACTATCATCCTTCCGTGTCTGTTCGTTAAAGATGATCATTAAGGAAAAATAAGGAAATACTCTTCTTTTCAGTTCCGCCTGATGGGAAGAATGATATTCTTCGGCTGTCGATATATTTTCAAAATAATGATAACTGTATTGGGGGTGGGACTCCATGTAATCCTGTACTATGTCTGCACATTGAGATAATTTCATGATAACCGGCACATGATGATGGCTCAGATACATGTCCAGTTCGTCCGAAGTAATATTGCCCGGAATAATGACCAGTCTTTCTTTTTGGCTGATGAGATGTAGTTTTGCGGCCGCTTCCGCAGCGATGAATGAAGGAATACCGGGAAGTTGCTCTACGGGGATTCCATTTTCTTCGAGGAGATCCAGTACATAGTGAACGGAGGCGTAAATTCCCGCATCGCCTTCTACTGCTACCGCCAACCGTTTTCCTGCTTTTTGTTCCAGCCTCATTTCTTCGAAAAGTTGCCGATAGACTTTGATTGCTTTTGTTCTGTCTTTGCTCATCGGGAGCGAGAATAGGTGTATATCTCCTTTGATGCCTAGCTTATGTAACAGGGTGGCGGCACGTGACAAGATTTTGTCTGGCTCCCGAACCGTTGATGGACAATATATTATGTCTGCTTGCTGTAAAGCATGCAATGATTTCAATGTAATCAGTTCGGCATCACCGGGTCCTAAAGAAACAAAATAGATCGGACGACTCATCTTTTGTAGGTATTTACAGTTTTTAAGCACGCAAAAGTGCTGAAAAATTCCGTATAAAGCAAGAGAATTGATTACCTTTGTTGGCTGAAAAACAGAAAAGAACATGAAAAAACTAATATGGGCTTCGGGCCTTTTGTTATTATTGACTGTTACAGCCTGCCAAAATAAGCACAAACAGGGCTCCGGGAATCTGGAACATAAGACATTGACAGATTCTTCTATTGTGAAGATTATTCCGGAATATGCCCAAGGGTTTAAAATAACCTATACGGATCAGGCTTGTCTGCTTGACATTCAGGACCCTCAGAATAAAGAAAGTCAGTCTTTTCATTATGCTTTGGTGCCAAGAGGTGTGGAAGCGGAAAACATACCTGCGGATTATACGGTTATTGAAACTCCCATACGAAGCGTTATCTGCATGACTTCCCTGCAACTTTCCAATTTTATCAAGTTGGAAGAGCTGGATGCAGTGGTGGGTATCACCAGTACACGTCATTTGTTTAACAAGAAAATAAATGATCGTTTGAAAGATGGAAGCATTCATAAGATAGGTATTGAAGGGAATTTCGATAATGAGGTGATTATGAGTGTAAACCCGGATTTGATTTTGATCTCTCCTTTTAAACGAGGGGGGTACGATGCTTTGAAAGAGGTAGGCATTCCTTTGATGCCGCATTTGGGATATAAGGAAATGACTCCTTTGGGACAGGCTGAATGGATAAAGTTTGTGGGCTTGTTATTGGGAAAAGAAGAAAAAGCTAATGAGCAGTTTGCCGCTATTAAGAAAAGATATAACGAGCTGAAGGAACTGACCGGTCGGGTGACAAAACGCCCGGTGGTATTCAGTGGAGAATTGCGGGGCGGCAATTGGTATGCTGTAGGAGGGAGGAGTTTTCTCGCACAATTGTTTAAAGATGCCGGTGCCGATTATTTTTTGAAAGACGATGAACAGTCTGGAGGAGTCACCCTCGATTTTGAAACAGTTTACAGCCAAGCGGCAGGTGCCGATTATTGGCGTATTGTGAATAGCTATCAAGGAGAATTTTCTTATAACACGTTGAAAGAGGAAGATGCCCGTTATGTTGATTTCAAAGCATACAAAGAGAAAGGGGTGATTTATTGTAACATGCGTGAAAAACCTTTTTATGAGAGTATGCCTACAGAACCGGAAGTTGTTCTGGCAGATTTGATTCAAATCTTTCATCCGCAGCTTTTGTCCGGTCACCAACCGGGATATTATGAATTGCTTAAATAGGAAAATAGTATATGAAACGACCTGTTGCATTTTATATGCTGCTAATTATGGCTTCTATTTTTCTGTTTTTCTTCCTGAATCTGGTATTAGGTTCTGTTTCCATACCGCTTCGTGCTGTGTGGAATATCCTTTGGGGAACAGGGAATGAGTCTGTTATCTGGCAAAATATTATTTGGAAATCACGGGTACCACAGGCGCTTACCGCATTGGTGGCGGGGGCGGGGCTCTCTGTCAGCGGTTTACAGATGCAAACTGTTTTCCGCAATCCTTTGGCCGGTCCGTCGGTACTGGGCATCAGTTCGGGAGCCAGTATGGGAGTTGCTTTTGTGGTGCTTCTTTCGGGCAGTTTGGGTGGTGTTGCTTTGAGCAAGCTAGGCTTTATGGGGGAAATAGCCCTTACCATAGCAGCTATTGCAGGTTCACTTTCCATTATGGCACTTATTGTTTTCGTTTCCCAAAAAGTAAGGGGCAATGTTACTTTGCTGATTATCGGTGTGATGATTGGTTACATAGCCAATGCGGTGATAGGTGTGCTGAAATTTTTCAGTGTGGAGGAGGATATTCGTGCATATGTCATTTGGGGGTTGGGAAGTTTTGCCCGTGTATCGGGAGATCAGATGACTTTATTTATATGTATCATGGTGGTATTGTTGCCACTTTCCTTCCTGCTTGTCAAAACATTGAATCTTTTGCTGCTGGGAGATGCATACGCACGGAATCTCGGATTGAATATAAAACGTGCCCGTCTGCTTGTCATTACTTGTTCGGGAGTATTGGTAGCTATTGTTACCGCATATTGCGGTCCGATTATTTTTCTGGGGCTGGCCGTTCCGCATCTTTGCAGGGGAATGTTCCGCACATCCGATCATCGTATTCTGATGCCTGCTTCTTTACTGGCAGGTGCGTCATTGGCATTGGTATGTAATCTGATTGCCCGTATGCCCGGTTTCGAAGGTGCATTGCCGGTAAATTCGGTGACGGCTTTGGTAGGTGCTCCGGTAGTGATGTCGGTTTTATTCAATAAACGTCGCAATGAAATGAATGAGTAATGATGAATCAAGAAACTATACATATTCGGAAACTGACTACCGGTTATCCCGGTAAGGGGGGAACCAAGATTGTAGCGAAGGACATTGATGCTACTATCCGCAGTGGGGAACTGACTTGTCTTTTGGGGGCGAATGGAGTAGGGAAATCTACTTTATTGCGTACTTTGTCTGCCTTTCAGCCGCCTGTAGGAGGAGAGATAGAAATAATGGGAAAGAAACTGACGGATTACACCGATAAACAGTTGGCGACAGTTATCGGAGTGGTATTGACCGAAAAATGCAGTCTGCGGAACATGACCGTGGAAGAACTGGTGGGTATGGGGCGCAGTCCTTATACCGGTTTCTGGGGAAATTTAAGCAAGGAGGACAAGAATACAGTAAACGATGCCATTGCGCTGGTAAGGATTGAGGATTTGAAATACCGGATGGTACATACTTTGAGTGACGGTGAGCGTCAGAAAGTAATGATAGCAAAGGCGTTGGCACAGGAAACCCCGGTGATTTTTCTGGATGAGCCGACTGCTTTTCTTGATTTCCCCAGTAAAGTGGAGATTATGCAACTGCTTCATCATTTGTCACGTTCTACCAACAAGACGATTTTTCTTTCCACCCATGATTTAGAGTTAGCTTTGCAGATTGCTGATAAGATTTGGCTGATGGATAAAGCCAATGGAGTGACTATAGGAACTCCTGAAGATCTTTCCATAGACGGATGCCTGAGTAATTTTTTCTCCCGTAAGGGAATTGTTTTTGATATGGAAACCGGACTGTTCCGCATTGACAATGAGTTTGAAAAAGAAGTCCGTCTGGTGGGACATGGGAATAAGTATGCGATGGTACGGAAAGCCTTGCAGCGGAATGGTATTCTGGCAAGCCGGCGTGTTGAGTCCGATTTTTATATTGAAACGGGAGATATGACTACCAGTGGATATATTATCCACCCGGTAGCCGGGAGGACGATAAAGGTAGATACCATAGAGGAATTGTTAGAACAAGTCACTGCTATATTAGCTTCCGTTTAGCAGCAGCGTCTAAATAATCAGTTATTGTATCCTGAAAGGAATATTCCCTTCTTCATCAATCAAGAGGATTGTCAATTTTCCTTCGGGCAATAAGGGGACGCAATGTGCAAAACAATGTTCCAACAAACACGGAAAGAACTTTCCGCTGTCTTCTTCAGACAGCAAGGTCCATAATTCACGGGCTAATGTCAACTTTTCTATCATGCTTTCAACATCCGGAGAGCATCCGGCTTCCATTGCCACCTGCCTTAGGAATTCTTTATTCATCACCACTTTCTTACTGTGTGTGTCCAAATTTCCTTCGGCCAGTTTCACCGCCTTGCCTATCATAATGCCTAAAGTAACCAATGGAACCTTAAGCTTGGCAGCTATCTTGAGTGTCTCCCCTATAAAATTTCCATAATGTACAAAAGCCTGAGCAGGTAATCCCGGATACTCCTTCTTCACAAAACGTTCGCTTTTTGCTCCCGAATTAATGATGAGTCTGGATGAGCCCACAGCCACACAAACCTCCACTTCCCTGCGGATAGCCTCGACAAAAGCTTCTGAAGAAAAAGGACGGACTATGCCCGAAGTTCCAATGATGGAAATGCCGTCCACAATTCCTAGTTTAGGATTGAAAGTACGTTGTGCCAACTCTTTTCCTCCGGGAACGGAAATGGTAACATCCAGCCCTTTGTCATAAAGCGCCGATAATTCTTTCATTATCATTTGTCGGGGGATGCGATTGATGGCGGGTTCCCCGATTTCCAATCCCAGCCCCGGAAGGGTGACTCGTCCTACTCCTTCACCTTGCAGGAAACGGATGTCCGGGTGATTGCTAAAACTTACCGTTACCACAATGGATGCGCCGTGAGTGACATCCGGATCATCTCCCGCATCTTTAACAACGGTGCAGGTGGCACTGTTCTTTTCTATTTCTGTATGGGCTACCGGTAAGGTCATTTCCTCGTCATCGGGAAGGCGGAAGGATATCATTTTCTGTTCTTCCCCTAAAATCAGAGCCGTCAATGCTGCTTTTGCAGCTGCAGTAGCGCAGGCCCCTGTGGTGTAGCCGCTTCTCAACGGGTAAAAAGCAGGGATGTTCTTTTCTATCTGTTTTCTCAATCCATATTCACCGGTAACGATCATGAAATGCCTGGGAAGGGGAGGGCGTTTTATAGCAAAGACCGGGATTTTTGCAGCCTGTGCCGCTTTCACTTTCTCCGAAAATCCTCCGGATTCTCCGCTTTCCTTGGTCAGAATGGCCTGTGGATGTAGTGTCTCTAATAAAAGAGCTTCGGATTCTCCGGCATGATAGAATACCAGATTTCCTTTCGGGAAGCCTTGTTCTTGGGCTAATGTGATGGAAGTTTCCCGTTCCAGTACGCGGAACCAACAGGTATGTTTCTCCCAATAAGGGCGTAACTTCCCGATGGTCTGTACTCCGGTCAGTGCCAGCAGACGATCGGTTCCTGCTTTCTCTAACCGGTAAATGGCATCTGCATAGTCTTCACACCAGATGATGTTTTCGGTGCGTGGAGGATACTTCCTTTCAAAACGTATGACAGGAAGATGTAGCGTCCGGCTTGTTTCATCCACAGTCCGGTGGAGTTGGGAGGCAAACGGGTGGGCAGCATCCACCAACAAACGGATGTTGTTTTGGCGGCAGAAACTTTCCATTTTCTCCGTGTCCATTCCTCCGGTGATACGGATGCCGTGCTTGCATTGTATCTCCTGCCATTCTCCTTTGGTAGAGTAGAAGTAGGGCTTTCCGGCTTCATCGGCAACTTTCACGGCGGTGCGTCCTTCGGTAGTTCCTCCTAAAATCAGTATCATAGGCTGGATGTGAATGATTCTTTTTTTACTTTCTGAACAAGTGTTTGAACTCGTGCGCATAGAGTCGGGACAGACCTTTCCGGTTGTCTATCGCTTCGCCTACTACCAATAAGGTAGTCAGCGTCAGGTTATTGTCACGTACTATCTTAGCCAAATCCTTCAACTCTCCGCGATAAATCTTTTCTTCTTTCCAAGTCAGCTTATAACAGGCGGCAACCGGAGTTTCGGGAGGGTATGCCTGCATCAGCTCTTCCTGTACCTGTTCCACAATGCCCGCACTTAAATAAATGCACATTGTACTTTGCGATTGCGCCAATTTATGTAATTGTTCTTTTTCGGGCATCGGAGTACGGCCTTCCCCACGGGTGAGGATTATGCTTTGTACTTTTTCGGGGATGGTGAACTGTGACCTTAATGCTGCCGCAGCCGCCTGGAACGAGGAGATCCCCGGAGTGATATGATAACTCATCTTGTAGCGGTCGAAGAAAGCCATTTGTTCCTGGATGGCTCCATAAATGCAAGGGTCTCCCGTGTGCAAGCGTACAATAAACAATCCTTTATCATAAAACTCTTTCATCAAGGCGAACTGTTCCTCCAAATCCATACCGGCGGAACTGCGTACGGTCGCTCCTTCTTTAGCATAAAAGGTCAGTTCGCGGGGAACAAGACTTCCGGCATACAGAACAAGATCCGCTTTCTCCAACATTCGTTTTCCGCGTACCGAAATCAGTTCGGGATCACCGGGACCTGCACCCACTATCTCTATATGTCCGCCACGCATGGCTGTCGCACTGACGGCTATGGCAAAAGTGAAGTGGTTTCCTTCTGTCAGCATGCCCTTTTGCTTTTCCAATACAAGTGTTCCTTCACCGCTGCTTTTCAAGGCTGTGCTTTCGGCCACTCCATAGACGCCTGTCACTTCGAATGCCTTTTCAGACGGATGGGGAACTGTGATATCTTTCAGTTCTTCCGCAGGATAAATATGGGTTTCCGTATCGGCCCATCGCCGGTGGAGGATTTCCAGCAGAGGCTCGTCTTTTTTCAGTTCGATGGTATTGAGGGAGGCGAGAGAGAACGGACACAAACCATGTCTGTGCATCACGGCTTCTATGTATTCCGCAATGCCCGAAGGATCGCATTGTTTCCGGCAACCTATTCCCAAGTGGAGGACGGCGGGATGGAAACAGAGCATGGGAATCTCCGCACTATATATATAAGGTGTAACAGCAATAATCAACTTGAATTCCGATTGGGGCATGTCTTCGAAATGATAGAACACTTTTACGTGTGCGGGAAGCGTGCGTTCCAGATACTCCGTACCTTTATCCTTTATATCGAGCAGCAGCGCCGTTGGTTCCCGGTTGACAAAAAGTGTGACCAGTCTGTTCATTTTTGCATGAGGAACAGTTATTTTCCAGCCATATTTTCCAGCCAGCGTGTCCAGCGCCCATAACCCGGCATTGTCACTTTGGGTGGTAATCACAGCTTCTCCTCCTGTAATGGCGGCAATATGGCGGGTCAGTTCATTGGCTCCCCCCACATGCCCGGAAAGTACTGAAATGACAAAGCGCCCCGTACTGTCCACACAGACCACTGCCGGATCTTTATATTTGTTTTTTATGCATCCTGCAATGCTGCGTACACAGATTCCCATGGCACCGATAAAGATGATGCTGTCGAAGTCATTGAAATGCTCCTCTATGAACCGATGGCAGGATGTGATGGAAATACAGCCTTCGCATTCGTTTTTGGTATAAATAAGGGTATCCGGCAACTCTCTTTGTAGTGTTTTTGCCAACGGCAGGCTGGCTTCTGATATCAGTATGATTGCTTTCATTTGTTATCTGTTTTAAATCATTTATTCCGCTCTCATTATCTCTATCGGATTAAAGGCATCCACAGCAATACGGGTACACTGTGTTACCTTCTTGTTGATTTGCGTTATACCTTTTGTGAACAGGGCCTTGCTCTCTTCCGAAACCGAATTGAATACAATGACTCCGTCAGGCAACAGCACTTCTTTGATTTTTTGTAGAATCTCTATCATTTTTCCTCCATGACCACCTATAAATACGGCATCGGGGGCAGGAAGCCCGCCGAGTTCCGTTTCCAGAAAATCACCCATGACGGTTGTAATGCCGGGCGTGCCGAATTTACGACTGTTGCGTTCCATTAGCTCTTTACCTTCCGGACGCTGTTCGAATGCTGTCACTTTCAGTTCCGGAAATTGGAGCTTGGCTTCTATGGAAACAGAGCCGGTGCAGAAACCGATGTCCCAGAATGATTTCTTTTCCCTTAATGTCAGCATACTGAGAGTAAGCAAGCGGACAGGCATTTTGGTAATCATTCTGTTGCGTCCGTTCAACAGATGAAATTCACTTTCGGGAATTCCGAACGGACGGGGATGCACTTTGTTTCTTTGCAGTATCAGGCAATTGGGAAAGCGGAAAGCAGATTGGGAGGCTTCCTCTAAAGAGAATGTACGTACAGATTCTTCCTCGCCATTGCCTAATGCTTCCCCCACGGTCATGCGGTAGTTGTCATATCCATACTCCAGCATCCGGGCGGCAATGGTGGCAGGTGTCTTTTCCCGGTCGGTCAACACGCCTATCAGTTTATCTCCTCTGATTAAAGCAGAGTCGAATGCATCCCAAGGACGTCCGGTCAGCGACAAGGTCTGCATCTCCTGATAGGGGAGCAATATACGGTGTGCCAGCATTTGCAGCGAGTTGAAGGTGGGGAATAAGATAATCTTTGCCGACGGGAGTTTTCTCATGACGGTATTGGCGAAGCCGAAAAACAACGGGTCGCCCGAAGCGAAAACGATTATTTCGGGATGTTCCTCGTAACGGCAGAATACCGCATCCAGCGGGACGGTGATGTCTATCCATACGGCATCTTCCGGCAAATAAGCGTGTACCAATTCATGATGACGTTTTCCTCCCGAGAAGACTTTCCCTTGAGAAACCAAGTTCCGGATTTCAGGAGAAAGAAATTGATTCCGGTTATCGCTTATACCTATTATATAGAATGTTTGCATGGACTTATACATCTCTTCCCGGTTTCAGTTGTTCCGCATCATCAAAAGTAAGGATGGCATTTACCAGAGTCGCTGCCAGATTGCTTCCCCCTTTGCGTCCTTCTACTATCAGTTTGGGGATATGGCTGAAAGGTTTCACCATGTGTTTGCTTTCGCAAACGTGCACAAAGCCCACCGGAGCAGCGATGATGCCGCATGGATGCGCTTTTTCTTTCCGTATCAGGTCACACAGTTCCATCAATGCTGTAGGGGCATTACCGAATACATATAAAGCTTCCGGATGTTCCTCTGCTGCCATACGTATACCGGCCTGTGTACGGGTGATTCCTTTTTCTTTTGCCAATGCTGCCGCGCGTTCGTCACCCAGATAGCATTTCACCCCGATGCCCATCCGTTCCAAAGCACCTTTACGGATGCCCGCGGCAGCCATCGTCACATCCGTAATAATTGTACGTACTTTTCCTTCATTCAATATTTTATACAGACATTCTACGGCAAGAGGATCTATATGCAATATGTTTTCCATCTCGAAATCGGCTGTGGTATGGATGGCATGCAGTAATGCCCATTTGTGATCCGAAGGAATATTTTTATTTTTCAATTCTTTCTCAATAGTACGGAAACTGTTTATCATAATCTCCTGACCGATTCCTGTCGCATCGGTGGTCTTTTCCCGGTAATAACCACGCGGAGTGATTAATTTCCCTTCCCGATAATAAGACTGGGAGTTGCCAATCAATACCACTGTAAACATATCCACCTGTTCGGGATCGAATTCTTGCAAAGTGGTGATTGTCACGGTTTCTTCCTTACGTCCGGCCTGACGCACAAAGCCTACCGGGGTTTCGGGGGCACGCTCTTTCAGAAAAATTTCTTTTAATCTGTAGAGTTGCCAATACCGCCCTTCGCTTTTGGGATTATAGACCGCCGTTACAAAATCTGCCGTTGCGGCTGCATGGATGCGTTTTTCAATCCGGTCCCATGGTGTCATGAGGTCGGAGAGGGAAATTACGCAGAAATCGTGACCGATGGGTGCTCCCAACAGGGAAGCCGCTTTCTGAAAAGCACTGATACCCGGCAATACTTCTATTTCCACCCGGCTGCCACGCTCGCATTTCATTTCGTAAACCAGCGGAGCCATGCCATAAATTCCGGCATCTCCCGAGCTGATAACGCATACAGTCTTTCCTTGTTCCGCCAGCTCGAAAGCCTGTTCGGCACGTGCTTTTTCACGTTTC
The DNA here is from genome assembly GCA_019414725.1 of Bacteroides sp. Lineage (GTDB taxonomy): Bacteria > Bacteroidota > Bacteroidia > Bacteroidales > Bacteroidaceae > Phocaeicola. Next base: position 2,176 of record DXLM01000060.1, on the reverse strand, counting down.
ATTCCGGTGTCTATACATTCGGTGCCCGGTTCCAGATAGGGTTCGATAAACTGGAAATAGTATTTATAGCCGATTACTACATCGCTGTTCTTGACTGCTTGTATTACAGCGGGGGTTATATCTTCGGGTGAGCCGGGACCAATGCCGGCTACGATTAATTGGGCCTTTTTCATTTTTTATTATATAATTATTCCTTTCCGGAATCTGATTTAAAAGTTTCCTTCAGTGCTTTCAGCCAATATAATCCTCTGAATGACAATGCGCTGTCCTGACAGTAGTTCCTTCATCTTGCTTTCAGGCTTTTACATAGACGGACTGAAAGTGGTGGCTGGCATGAGGAGCCAAACTTAACCGTACAAAGTTACTTATTTGAGCGGGAGAAACAAGTCTTTTCTTTCTATAAATTATGGAAATCTTTTTTTATCAGGCTTAATAATGAATAAGGCATCATTCAGAATGTGCCGTAGTCGGGAAGTCGGCAAAGCAGAGGATATTGCCGGTGAGAATTAAAAAAGGAACTAAGAATTATAGCGATTTGCTGATAGATAAGTTTGAAGAAAAAATGTTGGCGGAATCATTGGGGGGCACTATGGGGATGGTTAAGCCTTTTTATTCCTGCACTTAACCCTTTTTAAACCTATGATTTCTATCTCCATAGCCTTTGGAGTTAACTCCAAAG
>DXLM01000060.1:0-1397 GCA_019414725.1 Bacteroides sp. | reverse complement strand
TAACTCCAAAGGCTATGGATTTAACTCCGCAAGCTTGGGAGATAGAAATCATTCGTTCAAAAAGGCTTAGTCACAAGGATGTGAGAGCTTAGGAATCGGCTTGCCGGAGTTTGTTCTGTATGGAAGAAGCTGCCTCCGCTGTTTGTATCATATCGGATTCCGTTATTTTAAGGCCTTGCCATCCGAGAAAGCATTACCCACTTTTTCTCCTACTTTCAGATAATCATTATTGAACGGGTCGAAGATGACGGGAATAACTTTGGAGGCATCCACTTTTCCATTCTGATCCAGTACACGTTCATCTACACTTACATTGACTATTTCGCCGCGCAGGATACAGGTTTCGGGATTGTAATCCTTCAGCTTGCATTCCACAGCTACGGATAATTCATCAATCAGCGGGGCATCCACAAATTCCGACCGGGTGGCATGGAATCCCGCACGGGCGAATTTGTCCGGAACCTTGTTGCCCGAAACAATGCCTACATAATCGCAAGCGATGATTTGCCCGGCTTCTGCCATGCTCACTGTGAATGCTTTGCGTTTCAGGATGTTGGCCGTTGTCTTGTGACCTTCGCTGATACAAATACTGATTTCATTCATTTCACTGATACCGCCCCAAGCCGCATTCATGGCATTGGGAAGACCGTTTTCATCGTATGCGGCGATGATAAATACCGGTTGCGGATAGGTAAAAGGTTTTGCTCCTAAATTCTTTCTCATACTATTTATTTTTTAGTCCATTGTTTAATCTCTTCTTTGGTAGCACCGTTCATCAGCCTGCCTTTCTGCCAGTTCAGGCTGGGGTAGGCTTTCTTTAATTCTTGTTCGGCGTTAGAAATGCGGCTTCCACCCGAGGTAGCGAATGGAATGAGGATATTGCCTGTGAAATCACCTTTTTCTATAAAACTGTTGATGATTCTTGGAGCCAGGTTCCACCAAATGGGGAAACCGATATAGATGGTATCATAGGCTGCCAAGTTTTGGGGCTGGGAACGCAATGCGGGACGTGACGAGGCATCTGCCATTTCCACACTGTTGCGCGAGGATTTGTCGTGCCAGTCCAGGTCGGCGGAGGTATATTTCTTTGCAGGTTGTATTTCGTAGAGGGCTCCGCCTGTCACCTCCGCTATCTGTTTGGCGGCTTTCTCTGTTGTACCTGTCGCCGAGAAGTAAGCTACTAATGTTCTGTTGCTCTGTTTCTGTGCGTTTACGGTAATACACAGTATCATGATTACCGTCATAAATAATCCGAGTCTTTTCATACGATTTATGTTATTTGGTTCAAATATACGTTTTAATATTTTATGATGTTGCAAATTTAGGTATATTTGCTTGGGTTCTTTGTAGATAAATTACGGGTATCCTGACCTTAATTACAGATTCTGCCATATATA
>DXLM01000006.1 GCA_019414725.1 Bacteroides sp. | reverse complement strand
GGGATTTCCTGAACTTGGATAATGCCTTAACGCTTTACTATAAATCTTCTATTTTTAAAAGACTAATACAAATGTAATAAAAGAAATGAATTCTTTCAAAGGAAATATCTCCTTTTTTAAGGGGTGGCTTAATTTTTCTTCATTAAAAGTCTTAGAATTACTGCCTGCCAAAGCCCGTCACAATTTTTTTGAAATCCTCAAGCTGTACATTAAGCTCTATATAGTACAAGCAGAAAAACAGACCATGATGCCGCAGGCAGTATAGGCCATAACCCACTCTTCCGTGAGTATCTTATCTATTTGACAATAATAAAAATGTAAAGGAGGATAATGGCATGGACAATATTCGTATCCCAATACATATAGGTTAACATATAAGGGAAAATGGTCACGGAGCCCACAAACCGTAGAATGAAAAAATATATTTCCATCGTGCACGGTTTATGCCTCTATCCGGATATTTGGCCGGTGCCGCAAAATGCACAATGTATACTCCATAAAAAACACCAGGGAGGAAAAATAAGTCATACTGAACAACGCCTGTCTGTAATGGGTCATGGATACAAATGGACTACAGATAATGGCTGCAATGGATATAACGATACAATCAAGCACAAAATAATGTACGAACGTGCCTATCAGTTGCATTTGGATGAAGCAGTACCACTTCATGCGATGTTTGGTTAGATTGAGTATGGATATAGGGGCTTAAAAATTAGACAGATACAAATTTACTAAAAAAGGAGAGGCTGTCTCAAAAGAGGTGTTTACAAACTTACTTTTGAAGATTTCATCCTTTCAAACTGCTTTTTCGTTGCCATAAGCCTCCTAAGAGGCTACTTTTGCAAGATTATATGCTATGGCTAGCAGGGCGAACTCAATTTCAACCTTCTTAAATCCACGAAGATGGAACCTCTTGAAGTGCTTGTTGTTCTTGAGGTTTCCAAATACGGCTTCCACATCCTGTGGTCGCTGACTGCGATATTTCAGACCTTCATCAGAGAGTAGCTTTTCACGTTCTCTTTCCTTGATTTTCCTCAGACGGTGATTTACCTGTACAATCCTTTCCGAGCGGCTTCTGTAGCACCGGCATCTTAACGGGCAGTCCTTATAGTTACGTGCCTTGTATCTTGATATGGTCTGCACAAAACCGTTGTTTGTTACCCGCCTTGCATCGGAGAGTCTTTCCATTCTCTGTCCCGTAGGACAATACATGCCGTCGGTTTCTTCGTTATGAAAATAATTGTACTTTATAAAGGTTTCAATGCCATGTCTGAAAGCATACAGATAGTTCTCTTCACTTCCGTATCCGGCATCACAGACAGACACGTCAGGGTATCTGCCGTAGAGGGAATGGAAATCATCCATATGCAGAGGATAGGTGGAGGTATCGCCCAACACTGATGGATGGTATAGTTCAGAATGAACTGTTTATTGGTACTGAACTGGGGATTGTATCCGGGTTTGAGTTGTCTGTTCTTCATATGGTCATCTTTCATGCGCATGAAAGTAGCATCATTGTCTGTCTTTGAGTAGCTGTTACGTCCGTCAAGTATCTTTCCCTGCGATTCATATTTCTTGAGCTGTTCAGGCCATGACTTCCTTACACGTCTTACCTTCGCTTTCATCTTCTTGTCAGCATCCACTCCATTCAGGGCATCATCTATCTGCCCGAGTGCCTTTTCCACTTTCTCCGGGGTGATATCCTGATATGTAACCGGAGTGGAATCACGCAGCTCCTGCTTAGTGACGGACTCGGCGTACCGCCATATCTCCTCAAGCTGTTCAGCGATTCTGGATATGCGGGTATGTATGGACTTGCCCCAGACGAACGTATAACGGTTGGCGTTCGCCTCCATCTTCGTTCCGTCGGTACAGGCCACATCCAGACTTACAAAACCTTCCGACACGAGGAATTTTACAATGGTGGCAAATATTGTCTTCAGCACATCCTTCAGCCGGCTGCTACGGAAACGGTTGATGGTATTATGATCAGGAGTCAAATTGCCGGTAAGCCACATGAAGCGGATGTCATTGCGACAGAACTCTTCTATGCGACGGCTGGAATAGATATTACGCAGATAAGCATAGACAAGAATCTGAAGCATCATGCGCGGGTGATACGCAGAACAGCCTTTAGGAGAATACCTGCGGTTAAGTTCTTCAAGGTTTATCTGTTCAATGATACGGTGAACAACCCGGACCGGATCGTTCTGGGGAATAAAATCGCCTAAACATGGAGGTAAAAGCAGATTATCGTTGGATGTGTAACTTTTAAACATTATCTTTGGGATATCTTACTTGATGCCCTAAGATACAAAAAATTAGGGAGATGGGCAAGTTCTGGCTGAGCGAAGTTAGGGCTTACCCGATTTTTTGCAGACACAAAAAAGGCCATCCCAAAGTTTATTTGAGACAGCCTTGTTTATTTTATGTGCAAATGTAACTGTTATCCTAAATAACCATTCAGAATTATTTCAGCATTTCACCTTTTTCGTTGAAAAACACAACGCTTTCGGTTCCGACGGCATCAACCAAAGTTACTTTATAAGTCTTTACGCCATCTTCTGCCACTTCTACGGCTGCTTCCTTAATGGTGGATTCAGCATAGTCTTTCTTGATGGCGTCCTGAACTGCCTGCGGGAGTTCCTTTATATCAATCGGTTTAAACTCGTTCACCATTGCAACGATTTCAACATCTGATGCCATGTTGTTAGCGAATGCTACTGAACTACCTAATCCCATTACCAGTGCTACTGCAAACAATACCTTTTTCATAATGCTAATTATTAAATTGTTAAACATCTTATCGTCTTACGCTAAAGAATAGACAATCACCGTGCCAAATAAATGGATATTTATCATATTGCTGTAAAACAGACCCTTATGAATTATTCATATTGCATAATGCAAATGTCTGATGGGCATTTTTTCTACAATGATGTGGAATGCGATACACATGGCTACACATGGTCTAACGACTGTGAATAAGAGAGTTGAGACGTTAAAATCATGCAGACGGCATGCGAAAGGAGTCGTAACGAAAGTAATCTCTCCATTACGGCTCCTGGTTATTATCCTTCTACTGTTAAAAAGTAATATCCAATTTCACCATGAATGTTATCGAACGATAGCCGCACTCCTTGCTCAACAGGTTGTTCACCATAAACTGGAAAGCGACTCCCTTTGTCACTTTCACGCCGAAGTAATTGCGTATATGTTCGTAAAGGAGATAGCCCATTCGCTGGGATTTGAAAATACGGCGTTCTTCACCCAATTCTTTAAACGGTTCACCGGCTCTACTCCGCAGGAATATAGAAAACATTAATCTGCCAGATACCTTTTCATTCGCGGCGAGTACTCTGTCCGGTAGTTTCCGCAACTGTCCGTATAGATAATGAAATTGTCAATTTCCGGATGCTCTTTCTACAACTGACGGGCTTTGCGGCTCCCCAACGTCATAAAGGCCGTTGCATAGGCATCAGCAAGCATGCACTGATGGGCAATAATTGTAGCACTCAATATATCCTTTTGAACCGGATATCCTGTTATCGGATTGATGGCATGAGCGTATTTCCTTCCATCTTTCAGATAGAAATTACGGTAGTTGCCGGAAGTTGCGAGTCCCAGCCGTTCCGACAGTTGCACAATTTGTTCAAGCTCGGAGTTTGTTCCGGTACTGTCATCCTTCGGTCTGACAATGCCAATGCACCAATTCCACCCTTGCGGGTTCTTTCCTTTCGCTATCATTTCGCCGCCGATGTCTATCATATAGTTCGATATGCCTTTGCGGTCGAACAAACACGCGATTATGTTACAGATAGTACCGCCGCCGAGCACCGAGAAATTGAGCAGGATGCGGGGATCGTCTTTCATCACACGGTTGCCCTGTAAACGCACTTTTCGGAAGCCTACAAAGTGGCGGATACTGTCTACGAGTTGCGGAGTGATGCTGTCAAACTTTGTAAAGCCAAATCCCCACAGGTTGATAAGCGGTGCACAAGTTACGTCAAATATCCCGCCTGTTTGTTCCGACGCTTGCATGGCTGTGCGGAAAGGATTGCATCAAGTTATATATCTTACGATGTTTTTTGTGCCAAGTGTATCTCTATGTAGAATACATTTCTAATTAGCTAAGCGATATATGAAACTAATCTTATCGAAAATTTTGTCCGTATCTTCTCCGACCTTTGGGTTAATCAGTTCAGCATATATCTGCATAGAAAAGATTGATTTTGTGTCCTAATACTTTTGTAAAGTTTCTTATGGCACGCCTTTTAATATACCCGAAACAACAAAGGTATAATGTCCGATATGAAAAAAACTGGATTTTTATTGAAGCGAATCAATTCTTTTATTATTTTTACCTTTCCTTCCATAACCAACGTGGTGCGCCGTTGCGCCCTGCAGCTGCTCATGTCGAAACAGAAAACACTGGACAAGCAGACGCTGAAGGAAGCCTTACAGAAAGAAACACAGAAAATGTGAAATTATTACGTGGACTCCGACGGACCGCCCTGCTTGTGTTACCGGCTGCCTTGCCCGGGATGAACCTTTGAGATGCAACCGCCAGACAAAGGGGAAGAGGAACACTTCCATACCCGTAACCCGGCAGGACAGTCTTATGCCAGGGACACAACTATAGAAAAAAGGACAGACCTGATAGTAAGATGCGTTTGGCAAAAAAGGAAATGATGAATATTAATAATAGAAAAAGACATTTGTTCCGCAAAGCATACGCGGATATGTACATAAAAGAAGAGAAATATCTTCAAAAGGAGGATTGTTTTCCAGCCCCCCATTATTGGTAGTTTTTAGGAGATAAAGCCTAAGGATATTTTGTTCTTCTCACTTGAAAACCTTATTTTTGCATAACAAAAACGTCCTTTGAATGTATGCAAGATGAAACAAGCCGCTGAATTTCGCTCGTTTCTAAATAGTTACCTATTAAATAAAAATAACAAGAGAACTATTTAATTTTCAGTTAGATAGCAAAAGCATTGTGTTTCGGCGTGTATGAACTGAGCTTTACATCAGGCAGTAACAATGTCGCTATTTTTTCTAGCTTCAAGTTGAAGTTGCGCAGTACTCGGAGATAGTTCATATATAGCTCTTTATCTTTTTTTATTTTTCCATTTTTCTGACTCTGTTCCTTTGCTGCGTTTTTTTTGTCTAGAATCGGAAATAGATAAATGGAATCATAATTCATATTCTTGAACTTCTCTATCAGTTTCATTGCTTCTTTAGGAATGCGCACTGTTATCTGTCGTCCTGTTTTGTGACGGCTATATACAATATATTTTCCTTTCACATCTTGTTTTCGTAGATGGGCAAGGTCAATGAATGGCATTCCCCGGAATAGAAACATTAGTAAGAAATATGCCAATGCACATTGCATCTCTTTGGGCAATTTTTCTATATCGGTGTGCAGTAGTGTATTCATTTGTTTTGTATCCAGTGCTCGTTTGGTCTGTGATTCTACCTTTGTGTATACATTATCGAATAGCTTCGGGTTATAAGGCAGTATTTTTTTATCGGCAAGTCGGTTATATACAGCTTTCAGGGTTCGCATATAGGTTGATATAGTATTCAAACTCAGGCCTTTCGGTACTCCATGTTTTCTATCTGACCTTTTCTTGTCGGTCTTTCTGTTTCTTGTTCCTTCCAGTCTCATCCATTCCTCATACTCTTTTAACCTGCCAGATGTGAAAGCTTCATCTATTGGCACAGGTGTTCCTTTTCCTCCGTAAAACTCCGTAACGGATTTCAGTGTATAAGTATATGTATGTACTGCTGACCATTTTTTGTCTATTTCCAACTGTTTGATTACTACTTGCATGTAAGATGCCAAGTCTGGTAATTTTATGGCTTTTGCCACTTCTGCATTTTTTTCTTTGTCATCCATAATACTTTGATTTTAATTTCGCATCGTGCATAATTTCTGTAACAGCTGTGCCGATGGGAAAGTTTTGGGATGCGAAATTTTTATTTTGACCTAATGAATTTAGAATATCACTGGTTGAATATATCGAAAGATAAGCATATATTCTCCGGAAGTTATCTTTCTTTTTGATTAAGGTATAGAAGAATTTCTCTAAATGTATTATTATGAGATGAAATAATCTTCGAATCAAATAAAGAAAGTCTGAATCTATAATAAAAGTAGGCTTATTTTTTTGATTCTCCCAAGAGAAGTATGCGTTTTTTTATTCGTTTATTCCAGTGAATTAATTACCTTTGCATTTCATTGAAGTTGAACTGAGGTAAATAGATTAGGCATTGAATTACAAAGATTTATTTAAACGAGTAATATCGCTGATTTCATCTCCGGCAAAAGCATGGGAGGAAATTGGCAAGGAAGAGGATAGGCGTAAAGTGCTGGGAGCATTTGTTTATCCCATGATAGGTTTATGCGGATTGTCCGTTTTTATAGGTACATTCATTGGGAATACGGCAGGGGTCGCTGCTTTCCAGATAGCAATGACACGATGTTGTGCTATATTTGTATCCTTGTTCGGAGGATATTTTTTGGCGGCATACGCCATAGACCAGTTGGGCAAGAAACTGTTAGGACGTGAAGACCAGTATGAACTAAATCAGCAGTTTGTAGGTTATTCTATGGTAGTGACTTTTGTGCTCGATATTGTCAGTGGGTTGTTCTCTATTTCCATTCTCCATTGGATATTGCAATTTTATACTATATTCGTGGTGTTCGAGGGGGCGCGTACCCTGATGAAGGTAAATGAAGAGAAACTGACACGATACACCTTGATTGCTTCAGTTATTATAATTGTTTGTCCGGCATTGATTGCCGCTGTGTTTAATGAGTTATCTGTTATTTTAAATTAATGAAACCGACTCCTATTAATATAAAGAATAAGCGTGCATCGTTCGATTATGAATTTATCGATACGTACACGGCAGGTATCGTGCTCACGGGAACCGAGATAAAGTCCATCCGTTTGGGCAAAGCCAGTCTGGTAGATACCTATTGTTATTTTGTGCAAGGCGAGTTGTGGGTGAAGAATATGCACATAGCCGAATACTTTTACGGCTCATACAATAACCATTCTGCCCGTCGCGAACGTAAATTGTTGTTGAATAAGAAAGAACTGCGGAAATTGGAAGAAGCCGGAAAGAACCCCGGTTTTACGATTGTTCCTGTCCGTCTGTTTATTAATGAGAAAGGACTGGCGAAGCTGGTTGTCGCATTGGCTAAAGGTAAGAAACAATATGATAAGCGCGAGTCATTGAAAGAGAAGGACGACCGTCGCGAAATGGACCGTATGTTTAAAAGGTAAGTGAAATCCGTGTTATCCGTACCCCAAAAATAGACTTATGGCTACATTAAAACAACTAATTGACGAGAGAGTTCTCATTCTTGATGGTGCAATGGGAACTATGATACAAAGGTATAATTTGTCTGAACAGGATTTCCGGGGAGAGCGTTTTGCTGAGATGCCCGGACAGATGAAGGGCAATAATGACTTGCTTTGTCTTACCCGCCCTGATGTGATAAAGGATATCCACCATAAATATCTGGAAGCAGGGGCTGATATTATTGAAACAAATACGTTCAATGCCCAACGGGTTTCGATGGCAGATTATCATATGCAGGATTTGTGCCGTGAGATTAATCTGGCCGCTGCCGGACTTGCTCGCGAAATGGCTGACGAATATACCGCGAAGACCCCTCATAAACCTAGATTTGTAGCAGGTTCGGTAGGTCCTACCAACAAAACTTGTTCCATGAGTCCGGATGTCAATAATCCGGCCTTGCGTGCTTTGACATACGATGAACTGGCCGCTGCCTATCAGGAACAAATGGAAGCTTTGCTGGAAGGAGGAGTGGATGCGCTTCTGATAGAAACCATTTTCGATTCCCTGAATGCCAAAGCGGCCATTTATGCTGCGGAAACGGCAATGAAGAAGGTAGGGCGTGAGGTTCCTCTTATGCTTTCTGTTACTGTTTCGGATATTGCAGGACGTACTCTTTCGGGGCAAACATTGGATGCTTTTCTGGCATCCGTACAGCATGCGCCTATTTTTTCTATCGGCCTGAACTGCTCGTTCGGAGCGAAACAATTGAAACCTTTTCTGGAAGGGCTGGCTGCACGGGCACCTTATTATATAAGTGCCTATCCCAATGCCGGACTTCCTAACAGTTTGGGACAGTATGACCAGACTCCGGAGGAAATGGCTTCAGAAGTGAAGGAATATATCGATGAAGGATTAGTAAACATTATCGGTGGTTGTTGTGGTACAACGGAGGAATATATTGCAAAATATCAGGAATTGATCGTTTCCGGTTCTGCCTGGGTATCTCCTCATATCCCTGCCACCACTCCTGAGAGGCTGTGGCTTTCCGGGTTGGAGCTGTTGGAGCAGACTCCCGAAATGAATTTTATTAATGTAGGCGAACGGTGCAATGTGGCCGGATCCCGTAAGTTCCTCCGTTTAATCAATGAAAAGAAATATGAGGAAGCGCTAAGTATCGCTCGCAAGCAGGTGGAAGACGGTGCTTTGGTGATTGATGTAAATATGGATGACGGTTTGCTGGATGCCCGGGAGGAGATGACTACTTTCTTGAATCTGGTCATGTCCGAACCCGACATAGCCCGTGTACCTGTTATGATTGACTCTTCCAAGTGGGAAGTCATTGAGGCCGGACTGAAATGCCTGCAAGGAAAGTCCATTGTCAATTCTATTTCTTTGAAGGAAGGGGAGGAGATATTTATAGAACATGCCCGTCTGATAAAAAAACTGGGAGCTGCCGTTGTAGTGATGGCTTTCGATGAAAAAGGACAGGCAGATACTTTTGAACGTAAGATTGAAGTCTGTGCCCGTGCTTATAAAATATTGACAGAACAGGTGGATTTTAATCCTCATGATATCATTTTCGACCCTAATGTACTGGCTGTGGCTACGGGTATTGAGGAACATGATAATTATGCGGTGGATTTTATCAAGGCTACCGGATGGATCAAAAAGAATTTGCCCGGTGCACACGTCAGTGGTGGCGTGAGCAACCTGTCGTTCTCCTTCCGTGGAAATAACTATATCCGTGAGGCGATGCATGCCGTGTTTCTTTATCACGCTATCCGTCAAGGTATGGATATGGGTATTGTAAATCCTGCTGCTTCGGTGCTCTATACGGATATTCCTGCTGATGTGCTGGAACGGATAGAGGATGTGGTCTTAAACCGTAGGCCCGATGCTGCCGAACGTTTGATAGAGACTGCTGAGGCGTTGAAAAATACGGCGACCGGAACAGAAGCGGTGAAACAGGATGTGTGGCGTGAGGAACCGATGGTAGAGAAACGGCTTCAGTATGCCTTGATAAAAGGCATTGGCGATCATTTGGAAGAGGATTTGGCAGAAGCGGTTAAACTGTATCCTAAAGCAGTGGATATTATTGAGGGTCCGCTAATGGAAGGTATGAATAAAGTCGGAGAATTGTTTGGAGCAGGGAAAATGTTTTTACCGCAAGTTGTGAAGACTGCCCGTACCATGAAAAAGGCGGTAGCGATTTTGCAGCCGCTCATTGAGGCCGACAAACAGGAAGGTGTCCGCAGTGCAGGAAAAGTATTGATGGCTACCGTAAAAGGGGATGTGCATGATATTGGGAAGAATATCGTATCAGTGGTCATGGCTTGTAATAACTATGAAATTATAGACCTTGGCGTGATGGTTCCTGCCGAAATGATAGTCAGGAAGGCTATAGAGGAAAAGGTGGATATAATAGGATTAAGCGGGCTGATTACTCCATCATTGGAAGAAATGGCGCATGTGGCTGTAGAGTTAAAGCGTGCGGGGCTGGACATTCCCATTATGATTGGAGGAGCCACTACTTCCAAGCTGCATACTGCCTTGAAAATAGCACCTGTTTATGGAGGTCCGGTCATTCACATGAAAGATGCTTCACAGAATGCCTTGGTAGCCGCCCGTTTGCTGAATCCGGAATCTTCTTTTGAGTTTGTGGAAAGGCTGAACAAAGAATATGAGGATCTTCGTCTGAAAAACAGTGCCAAGCAGGTAAAAACGGTATCTTTGGCAGAAGCTCAGAAAAATAAATTGAACCTTTGGTCATAAAGAAGTGCCCCCTAAAAAAGTTAAACACAAAACTTTTGGGGGGCACTTCATAAAATTACGACTTTTTTTATCTGCCCATTTTATTCGAAAGAATAAGAAGCTGTTTGCTAGCAAAACAAAACAGTATCCCGCCTGAAATAATGGGTTATTTTAGGCGGGATACTGTTTTATGTTATGGATATATTTTTAGGACTGCTTAGAATTTACTGAGAAACTCTTCCGCTTTTTCCAGATTTTCGGGTTTGCCGATATCAAGCAATTGCAAGTCATCTTCTACATAGCACTGGATGTCGACCCTGTGACATATGGAGAGATAGAAATCGATAATGGAATATTTTCCTTTGGGAAGGAGATGTAAAATTTTAGGGGTGGTCACTTGTATTCCGCTATAGGCGTATTCCTGGTATTCCCCTTCTCTATACCGGAATCCTGCCGGTTTGGTTTCCATGGTGTCCTTATTGACCCAGCCACATAACAGATTGTCGTCATTAAACAACAGGTAACGGGAGGTCTTGCGCTGGCTGACTAAAAGGGTGGCATTGATGTTAGGACTGTGCTGGTGATAATACATCAGACTTTCAAAATCGCAATTGGAAAGGATATCTACGTTGTGGAGCAAGTAGCATTCTTTCCGCATAACTCCTAAGGTTTTTTCGATTATCTCTTCCTCATCCATCCCTTTGTTCAGATTTTCGAATATCAGTTCATACGGGGTTTCGCCTTTTTGGGTAAACATATTCTCAGGATGGTATAATAAATGGTATGCTTTTTCCAAACCGCCGCCGGTATCAAGCAGGCAGTCTGTTTCGTCCGAGATTTGTATGTTGACTCCAAAGTTCTGGTTAGCTTCCAGAAAAGCAAGAATCTGATTGGAAAAGTGGTGTACGTTGATCACTATTTCATCAAATCCTGCTGCTTTCAGCTTTAAGATGATGTGCTCTAACATGGTTTTTCCACCTACCGTTACTAAAGCTTTGGGACGGGTGTCTGTTATAGGTTTAAGTCGGCTGCCTAGTCCGGCGGCAAAAATCATTGCTTTCATAATGTTCTTTCAAATGTTTGTTCTATATTCTGCTCACGGTGTATGAGTTCTACTTTTACACCGAATTTTTTATTGATATGTTCTGCCATGTGTTGCGCTGAATAAACAGAACGGTGTTGTCCGCCTGTACAGCCGAAACATACAGACAGATTGCTGAAACCTCGTTCCATGTATCTTTTTACTGAAGCATCCACTAAAGAATAGGCAGCATTTAAAAATGGGAATATTTCCCCGTCTTCTTCCAAAAAACGAATAACAGGCTCGTCTAATCCGGTGAAAGGTTTGTAACGTTCATATTTTCCGGGATTGTTTACGGCACGGCAGTCGAAAACATACCCGCCACCGTTGCCTGTGGGGTCGTTGGGTATTCCTTTTTTGTAGGCAAAACTCATAACCTTCACAGTGAGTTGCCGTTTTTTTAAGTCATCTTTAAATTGTTTCAGTTCGGTCAGGTCTTTTAGTACGGAACACAGGTAGGAATATTCGGGGTATTCATTATGAAGCAATTGTCGCAGGTTCTCGATGGCGTATGGTACACTTTGGATGAAATGTGGCTTCTTTTCGAAATAGCCACGGAAACCGTAGGCTCCCAATACCTGCAAGGTGCGGAAGAGTACGAAGTGACGCAACTGGCTAAAGAAATAATCACGGTCTACTGGTTTGTATTTGGAGAGGGCGTCTATATATTCTTCCAACAGTTCGTTGCGCAGGGTTTCGGGAAATTTAGCTTTAGCCTGCCATAAGAAAGAGGCTACGTCATAGAAAAACGGTCCTTTACGTCCTCCCTGGAAATCAATGAACCAGGGTGCTCCATCCTTTATCATCACGTTTCTGCTTTGGAAATCCCGATACATAAAAGTGGCGGAAGAACTGCGTAGCAGTACATCACTCATTTTTTGAAAGTCATCTTCCAGCTTGTCTTCTTGAAACTCCAGGCCGGTAGCTTTCAAAAAGCAGTATTTAAAATAGTTCAAGTCCCAAAGGATAGAACGTTGGTTGAATTCGGCTTGGGGATAACAGTGTGAAAAATCAAAGCCGTCTGCTCCGGCAAATTGGATAGAAGGCAGTAGGCGGATGGTCTTGCGCAGCATTTCTTTCTCCTCTTCGGAGAAGACGCTGGTCGCCCGCCCTTTTTCAATAGCGTTGAACAACAGGATATCTCCTAAATCTTCTTGCAAATAACAATTCTTGTCTTCAGAACAGATGTATACTTCTGGAACAGGAAGACCTTTCTTGCGGAAGTGTGCTGCCATATAAAGAAAGGCTTCGTTTTCTTCTTTGGAAGTGCCGTATACGCCAATCAGTTTTTGGGTTCCGGTCAGCCGGAAATAACGCCTGTTGGAACCGGATGAGGGTAATTCTACAATCTCTTCGGGTACTTCTCCGAGATAGGTTTGATATAGGTTCTGTAAATCCTCTGTAATCATAATCATATTTTGGAACAAAGATATATATTATTCTCCCTTTCTTGGCTGATTTGCAAAGAAAGTTAATGCTTTAGTTCCAAATTATGAGAAAATTACTTGTTTTTACTCTTTCATCCGTATCAGTGCATTTGAAATGATAGCAGTCACTCCGCCTGTTGTAATGCCGGATGAGAAAATATTCTTTATTGATTCCGGAAATTGACATAGTATTTCAGGAACCATTTCTACACTTAAACCTAAAGCGAAACTAAGTGCGATGACTAATGTTGCTTTCCGGTTGTTGATCTTCTGTGCTGCGATAATGCGAATGCCTGCTGAAGCTACTGTTCCGAACATCAGTAAAGTAGCGCCTCCCAATACAGGTTCGGGCATTAGGGAGAAAATTAATCCTACACTGGGAAATAATCCTAATAGAATAAGAAAACCTGCAATGTAATAGCCTACATATCGGCTGGCTACTCCTGTCAGTTGTATCATACCGTTATTTTGCGCGAAAACGGAGTTTGGAAAAGAGTTGAGAATACCTGCCAGCATCGAATTGAATCCGTCTGCCAAAATTCCTCCTGAAGCACGTTTGATGAATGTTTTTCCTTCTACAGGTTCTCCTGATATCAGTGAATTGGCAGTAATGTCTCCATAGGCTTCTATGGCTGTTATCAAAAATACTAACCCCAAAGCTATGAATGCGGAGAAGTCGAAATCCAGTCCGTATTTGAATGGGAGGGGAATATTGAAACCACCAAAACTTTGTACTGCCGAGAAATCAATTCTACCGAGACCCCAGGCAACTAAATATCCTATAATCAAACCGATAACGATGGAACTCATGCGTAGGTAGCGGTTGGAACTTCTATTAAAAAGGATGATGAGGATAAGTACTAGCAGAGCTAGACCTAGATTCTCAAAACTTCCGAAAGTGCCGTTGCTTTGAGCAGAGACACCCCCGCCACAAGCTGTGATACCTACTTTTATCAGGCTCATTCCAATCAAAGTGACTACAATGCCCGATACCAGAGGGGTGATTATTTTGCGGGTATATTTTAAGATGCGGCTGATGACCATCTCTACAGATGATGCCACGATGCAAGTGCCGAAAATCAGTGGAAGTCCGCCCAGCATACCTGCCGAGATGATGGGACCGATAAATGAAAAACTGGTTCCTTGGATACATAAGAGACCGGTGCCGATGCCTCCTATCCGTCTGCATTGGATAAAGGTAGAAATACCTGAGGCAAAGAGAGACATGGATACTAGGAAACTGGTGGTTTCCAAATCCAGTTTTAATGCTCCAGCGATGATAAGAGGCGGAGTGATGATGGCTACAAAAATAGCAAGTAAATGCTGTATGGCAGCAAAAATGGCCTCTCGTACAGGGGGGCGGTCGTTCAATCCGTAAATCAGTCCGGTATTGGATTGGGCGGTTTGAGATTCCTGCATGGGGTTATCTTATTTTGATTTCACAATTGTCCAGACTTTCAATGATGGCCAATGATTCTACGCGGATACCTGCATTACGCAAATAATCTCCGCCATGTTGGAATGCTTTTTCGATGATGAATCCCATTCCGGACAGTTCGGCTCCGGCTTTTTCTACCAAATCGATGATACCCTTGGCTGCATTGCCGTTGGCGAGAAAGTCGTCAATAAAAAGAACACGGTCTCCTTTGGACAGGAAATCTTTGCTGACACATACATCATAAGAACGGTCTTTAGTAAATGAATATACACTGGTGGTGAGCATATTTTCCATTGTGACGGGTTTCTTTTTCTTGGCGAAGACAACTGGAAGTTCCAGTAAGTAGCCTACCATGATGGCGGGAGCTATACCACTGGCTTCGATGGTCATAACTTTATTGATATTGGTAGAGGCGAAACGGCGTACAAATTCTACAGCAATGGATTTCATGAGGATAGGATCCATTTGGTGATTGATGAAATTGTCTACTTTCAGTATTCCTCCTTCGAAACATTTTCCGTCCCGTAAAATGCGTTCTTTTAATGCTTTCATTCAAACTGTATTTTATAAATGAGTCGCAAAAGTACGTATTTTGCTGCATTATGCCAAACGTTTGTACAACTATCTCTACAGAAGCCTATTTACTTAATGATCAGGAAAGCCGGAATAAATAAGCCTGTGGAAGCATAAGCTGGTGTGGATTAAAGAATGTTTATTTCCACAAACTTTAGTTTATATATTTGGTATGTACTTCTTTTCTTGATAATTTAGTTCTCAATATAATTTTCTTAGTTTAGTATTCTTACTTGGCGAAGATATTCTAATGGGAGGAAATGACTGAATATGATGTATATTTTTCTTGTCTTTTATGATATCTGTCGGTAGGTAAACATTTAAATTTAACCATTATGAAAAAGATATTTTTATCACTTGTATTCCTTTTTGGTGTAGGAACTTTTGTCATGGCTGATGATACCATGAAAGTAAAGAATGATACAGTTGCCGTTGAAGACGGATTTAAAAACATAGACCTGAAAGAGGTTCCTCAATCTGTTAAAGATGCCATAGCCAAAAAATATCCCGAATCAACTCTTAAAAGTGCTTCTCTTTCTCTGAAAGAAGAAGGGGTGAAGGCATATAGAATAATATATGTAACCAAGGAAGGGGTTGAAAATAGTATTCTTATTAATATAAAGACGGCTCCTGCTAAAACGGCTCCTGCTACAAAGTAGTTTGACAGGTAGTATAGAATTGAATGTTTTATTAATATATTGAAAGCCACCTTGCTATGGTGGCTTTTTTTGATGGGATAAGTTTTTTTCCTGTCGGATTTAGATTTTATATGTATCAAAGAACAGGTTGAATTTGTAAGAAATAGGCTATATGCTTATATTTGAACATAGTTTAAAATCAAGTTTATAATCAAATAGAAAAAGTATGAAAAGACAATTATTTACAGTGTTAGTGTGCATGACGGTGTTTGCTGTTACATCTTGTGGCGAAAAGAAAGGAAAGGATAAATTCGAGGAGCGTATAGAAAAAGCCAAAGAATCGGTTGAAGATGTGGTGGATGATGCCAAAGATCAAATTGAGGATAAAGCCGATGAGGTTGGGGAAACCTTGGATAAAGCTAAAAGCAAGATAGAAAAAGCCAAAAAGAAACTTGATAAGGCTAATAGAGATTGAGAAAAATTGATTATGGATGAATGGAAAGAGATTGTCGGCTGATTTATATTAAACCAGCCGACTTAATTTATATTTCTAGACCTTTGTTCACCATTTGTTATAATGGATATTTTCGGTCTTGAATTTGTCTTTAGCTTCTTCCCGATGTTGCGGATAACCTACCGGAATCAAATTGAAAGGAATGATATGGTCTGGTAAAGACAAGACTGACCTAACCTTTGCAATGCGGTCGTTCTCCGGATAGACCGCAGTCCATACCGCTCCCAACCCCATTGATTCTGCTGCCAGCAACAGATTTTCGGATGCGGCAGAGCAGTCCAGCATCCAGTACCTATCTGTTTCTCCGTTCAGGGCTTTGCTTAAATCACCACAAACCACGATGGCTAGCGGAGCCTGTGCCGTCATTTTGGCATAAGGCAGTTCGGCGGCCAGTTTATCCAATACTTTACGGTCATCCACTACCACGAAAGCCCAGGGCTGCTTGTTTACTGCTGTCGGTGCAGCCATGGCAGCTTTTACTAATAAATCCACTTTTTCTTTTTCTATCGGTTGGGGTGTATAGGTCCGGACGCTCTTTCGGGCAAAGATATTTTCTATAGCCGTGTTCTTTCCTGTTTCTTCTTTTTTTGCTTCCATATTGTTACAACCTCCTGTAATTAGTAATGTTATTGAAAGAGTAACAGTTGTCAGAGTTTTAAAGATTGTTGCCGCATTCATTTTTATTATTGATTAATAATTGAGATGGAATTCTACCACAGCTTCAATTCCTTTGCGGAATATATCCAGAGAGAAGTTTTCATTGGGCGAATGGATGGCGTCACTTTCCAATCCGAATCCCATGAGAACGGTCTTTATACCTAGGATTTGTTCAAAATCGCTGATGATAGGAATACTTCCTCCACGGCGTACGGCAAGTGGTTTTTTTCCGAATGCCTTAGCAAAGCCTTTTTCGGCAGCCTGGTAAGCGGGCAAGGTGATGGGGCATACATATCCTTCGCCTCCGTGCATCGGGGTTACTTTTACTTGTACATATTCCGGAGCGATAGACTGGATATAGTCCACAAACAATTGGGAAATTACAGCGTGGTTTTGATGTGGAACCAGTCGGCACGATACCTTGGCATATGCTTTTGAGGGAAGTACTGTTTTTGAACCTTCGCCTGTATATCCGCCCCAGATGCCACAAATGTCAAAAGAGGGACGGCAGCTGTTACGTTCTAAAGTTGAATATCCTTTTTCACCTTTCAGTGCTTTTACACCGATGGCTTCCATGTATTTTTTTTCGTCGAAAGGAATTTGTGCAATCATCTCACGTTCGGCTGCCGGTACTTCCTCTACATCGTCATAGAAATGGGGGATAGTGATGTGTCCGTCTTCGCCAATGACTTGGGCTAACATACTGCACAGGGTATTGATAGGATTGGCTACCGCTCCGCCGAAGTGTCCGGAATGAAGGTCACGGTTCGGACCGGTCACTTCTATTTCCCAATAAGCCAGTCCTCGTAAACCTGTGGTCAGAGAGGGAAGATCCGCGCCTAGCATACTGGTATCCGAAACAAGAATTACATCGGCTTTCAGCAATTCCTTATGTTCCTTGATGAAGGTATTCAGACTGGGAGAACCTATTTCTTCTTCACCTTCGAAAATAAATTTCACATTGTGTTTCAGCAGTCCGTTTTTTACTACGTATTCGAATGCTTTTACTTGGATCATGGCTTGTCCTTTATCATCGTCAGCTCCACGTGCCCAAATGTGTCCGTCACGAATTTCAGGTTCAAAAGGCTGGCTTTTCCACAGGTCCAACGGCTCGGCAGGCATTACGTCATAGTGGGCATAAATCAATAGGGTAGGAGCATCATTGCTTACATGCTTTTGTGCAAATACCAATGGATTGCCTTGTGAGGGCATTACCATGGCTTCGTCTGCTCCGGCTGCCAACAAAAGTTCTTTCCAACGTAAGGCACAGGCCAGCATATCGTCTTTATGTTCGGGTAAAGCACTGATACTGGGAATACGGATGAGGCTGAAAAGTTCCTCCATGAAGCGCGCTTCATTTTCTTTAATGTATTGTTTTATTTCCATAATTGAATGATTCTTATAGTTGTGTAGTTCTGTCTATCAGATAATAATCCAAAATGGTCATGGCAGCCATGGCTTCTACAATGGGGACGGCACGCGGCAGTACGCAGGCATCATGACGCCCTTTGGCTTTCATGGTCGTGTCTGTGCCGTTGATATTTACTGTATGTTGCTCCATCAGAATTGTGGCAACTGGCTTGAATGCCACACGGAAGTAAATGTCTTGCCCGTTGCTGATGCCTCCTTGTATTCCTCCGGAATAATTACTTTTTGTTTCTACTCTTCCGTTATTATTATAAAATACATCATTCTGCTCACTGCCTTTTAGCTCCATGGAGTCAAAACCTTGTCCGTAAGAGAAACCTTTTACGGCATTGATACTTAACATGGCATTTCCTAGTGCGGCATGTAACTTACCGAATACGGGTTGCCCTAGTCCGATAGGGCATCCTTTGATGACGCAACTCACTACCCCGCCTATTGTATCGCCTTCTCCTTTGATTTTCCAGATAAGTTCTGCCATTTCCTTGGCTTTCTCCGGATCGGGACAACGCACATCGTTTGTTTCTATCAAGTCGAGGTTATAGCTTTTGTAATCTTTATCAAGTTTGACAGGTCCTACCTGTGAGGTATAAGCTGTGACACTGATTCCTAGTTGTTTCAATGCCAATTTGGCTAAAGCTCCTGCTACTACACGTGAAATGGTTTCTCGTGCTGATGAACGTCCCCCGCCACGGTAGTCACGGATTCCGTATTTTTGCATATAAGTATAATCTGCGTGTGAAGGGCGGAACAGATTCTTGATATTCTCGTAGTCGTTTGAATGTTGGTTCTTGTTCCATACCACAAATCCGATGGGGCAGCCGGTGGACTTGCCTTCGAATATACCTGAAAGGAATTCCACTGTATCAGGCTCCTTGCGGCTGGTGGTAAGTAATGACTGTCCGGGACGGCGGCGGTTCAGTTCCTGCTGAACGAAATCCATATCAATCTTAATACCGGCAGGGAAGCCGTCAATGACGCCGCCTACTCCCGGTCCATGGGATTCACCGAAACTGGTTAACCGGAAAATATTACCAAATGAATTGAACATATTGCTTGTAGTTTTAAAAGTTTCTTTCCGTAAAGATAATGATTTTAGGGATAATATACTTGATTGTTGCTGAAAAATTAGCAGAATGGATAAAAATGGGGTACGGATTGTATGAATTTTACAGTTTTTCTTATTCCAAACTGTAAAATTCATACAATCCGTACCCGGAAACTGTTTCTTAAGGATGGAAACAGGTATCTTTTACGAGTTAGAATTCTACCTTAGGTGCTTTATCGGCTCCTTCCTCAGATTCAAAATATGGGCGTTTGTTAAATCCGAACATGCCAGCAAGCAAGTTACGGGGGAAAGTACGGATGGCTGTGTTATATGCCCGTGCTGTGTCATTGAATCTTTTGCGTTCTACACTGATCCGGTTTTCTGTACCTTCCAATTGTGCTTGCAACTCTTTGAAGTTCTCATTGGCTTTCAAGTCGGGATAAGCTTCGGTGATAGCGAGCAGGCGGCTCAATGCACTACCTACTTCGCCTTGTGCCTTTTGATAGGCCTGCATTTTTTCGGGAGTCAGGTCATCGGCGCTGATCTGCATCTGAGTGGCTTTGCTACGGGCGTCTACTACGGCTTGAAAAGTTTCTTTTTCGTGTGAGGCGTATCCCTTTACTGTATTTACCAGGTTGGGTATTAAATCAGAACGGCGTTGGTACTGGTTTTCTACATTGCTCCACGCTGTGCTGACAGATTCATCCATTTTTACCATACCATTATAAGAGGTTATTCCCCAAATGGCAATTAATACAATGACTACTATTACAATAATCGTTGACTTTTTCATATGTATATACTATTAAAATTATGAATATTCTTGTTCTTAAAAACGGCTTCCGGCTCCTCCGCCTCCAAAGCTTCCACCTCCGAAACTTCCTCCGCTAAATCCGCCTCCACTTCCACCGTGGCCACCAAAAAATCCTCCTCCCATTCCGCCTATGAACGGCCCTCCTCCTCGGGGGCCTTTGTAATTTTCATCTCTCGACCGTTCTTTCCGTCTGAGGATATGTCCGCAATTTCTGCATTTATATACTACTTCTTCAGTCTTTGTTCCGTTACTTCGGTCTATAACTTTGGAGGAAAGACGTTGCAGTTTGTGTTTTTTGCAATGGGGGCAGCGTGTTTTACGCCAGTTTGCATACAATCCGATGCCAATAAATCCTCCAAAAATCACAAAAAAGATGATAATGAATTCCAAGGGATCATCTTCGCTTTCGTCATTGCCGATATTTTCCATGGAACCGTCCAGGTAGCCGTTTACAGCCCGTATTCCTGCTACCATTCCGGCGTTCCAGTTATTGTCCTTGAAATAGGGCAGCATATAGCGGTTCTGAATCCGTTTGCAGATGGCATCCGGCAATATCCCTTCAAGGCCATATCCGGTAGCGAATTGCACACACCGTTCGTCGGTGGAAAGCAAGATGACCAATCCATTGTCACGTTCCTTTTGTCCTACGCCCGTTTCCTGTCCCAGCCGGTGGGCAAAATCAAAACAATCACCTCCCTCTATGCCTGTTACCGCTACCACTAATGTCTGTATACCTGTTTTTTGCTCTAAAGCGTAGAGGATGCTGTCCATAGTGGTGACAGCGGTGGATGAAAGGATACTGTCGGGATTGCTGACGTAGCGGGTACGGTTTTGCAAATGTACCATCGGTATGTCTTTTATGGCATATTCTTTGGCTTGAAGCTGGACGGAGCCTAGAAGCATGAAAAAAGTAAGTAAAAATGTCAATTTTCTCATTGGATGTATTTGTCTACAAATGCTTTTACTTTTTGGGTATATTCTTCAGTATTGAACAGATAGGAATGTGCATGGTCTGCTTCCGGAACTATCCATAATGCTTTGGGCTGAGGTTTTGCCTCATACAATTTGTACATCATCCATGTGGGTACGTAGTCATCTTTATCACCATGGATAAAGAACATGGGCAGATGGCATCGGGCTACCTGTTTCAATGCGGATGCTTCTTTGAACCCCCATCCATATTCCAGCTGGCATAACCAGTCGGCGGTGTACATTAACGGGAATTGAGGCAAGCCGAATTGTTCTTTCAGTTCTTTGGAAAATTGGTCCCATACGCTGGTATATCCGCAGTCCTCAACAAAACATTTCACATAGTCGGGCTGCAGTTCGCCCGAAACCATCATAGTGGTGGCTGCACCCATCGAGATTCCATGTACTACCATGCTGGTGCTGTCACCGTAAATTCGATTGGCAACCTCCATCCATTGTGTTACATCTTTGCGGTCTAACCATCCCATTTGTATGGCATTTCCACCGCTCAGGCCAGTGTCGCGTAAATCTGGTAGGAGGATGTTGAAATCCAGTTTTTTATTGTATAGATAACCTATCATCATCATGCGGATGGCATTGTCTGTATACCCGTGTACTATAACTGCGGTTTTGGCTGTCGGGCGGCTGGAAGCCACATAGTAAGCATGCAGTTTTACGTGGTCGGGAGAATAGATAAAGGTATCCTTCAGTGCTTGGTTCTGTTTCAGACTATCTATCCACGGTTTTAGATAGGGGTAAGTCTTAAACATATATTGCCAGGAACTTTCCAAATTCTTTCCTCTGTTTTCAGGGCGTAAGGAATAGTTCAGCATATATTGACTGCCTCCAAGTAGGATTATAATAAGCAGAACGAATATACTACTCGTTCCAATAATCATTTTTTTTCTTTTCATACCTTAACTATTTGTTCCATATATCCCATGCACCAAAGGCTTGTAATAAGAGCATTTCTAAACCGTTTTTGGTAATTGCCCCTTTGTCTGCCCCCTTTTTCATAAAAAGAGTAGTGTCAGGATTATATAACAAATCATAAAGCAAATGGTTGGGTGTGAGATATTGGTATGGAATATTGGGATATTCATCGGCACGGGGATACATACCTACAGGAGTACAGTTGACAACTACTTTATACTCATCCATGATTTCGGGAGTGAGCTGATCGTAAGTCAGCATTTCTTCACGCAGGTTCCGTGATACGAATTTGCATTCCAAACCTAATTTTTTCAGTCCGTAAGCAATCGCTTTCGAGGCCCCTCCTGTTCCTAGGATCAGAGCTTTTTTGTGCTGGGGTTCCAGCAAGGGTTCGATAGATTGAGTGAAGCCAATCACATCGGAATTATAGCCTATCAGCCTGGTCTTACCTTTTTGGCGGACAATTTTGATTACATTGACGGCTCCGATGGCTGCCGCATCTTTATCCAGTTCGTCCAAATAAGAGATGACTTGTTCTTTATAAGGTATAGTGACATTGAGCCCTACTAAATCAGGATTAGCCAATAGCACAGAAGGCAGTTCTTTGATGGATGGGATTTCGAAGTTTACATATTCGGCATCAATGTTTTCCGAATGAAACTTTTCATTGAAAAAGTTCTTTGAGAACGAGTGTCCTAACGGATAACCTATCAAACCATATTTTTTCATAAAACTCTATACTTTAAATTATTTCGTTGCTAAATAAAGCGTACAGATACCTAGTGTCAACCGCTTGAAACTCACCTGGTTGAATCCGGCTTTACGGATAATGTCTGTCATTATTTCGCCTTGTGGAAAGGCTTTGATGGACTGCGGCAGGTAAGTGTAGGCACTACGGTCTTTAGAGAGTAGCTTGCCCAAAGTGGGGATGACTATTTTAGAATAGACAGCATATAGCTGTTTCATGGGGAACCAGTCGGGTTCGGAGAGTTCCAAAATGACTAGTTTTCCGTTGTCTTTCAGTACGCGGTGCATTTCGCGGAGTCCTTTGTCAAGGTCTTCGAAATTGCGTACACCGAATGCTACGGTAATAGCGTCAAAGCGTTTGTCGGGAAAGGTGAGTGCTGTACAGTCTTCCTTAGCGAAAGAGATGCGGCTGTCCAGTCCGGCGGCTTTTACTTTTTCACGTCCCACATTCATCATGCCTTCGGATATATCGGTACCTATCAGCTCTTGGGGGTGAAGTGTCTGACAGGCTTGAATGGCAAAATCGCCCGTTCCGGTGGCTACATCCATTATATGTTGCGGGTGAAAAGGTTCCAGCCAGTTAATGGCTTTGCGGCGCCAGCTTTTGTCAATGTTCCATGAAAGGGCATGATTCAACTGGTCGTAAGCAGGGGCAATGTTGTCGAACATTTTCTCTACTTGGACGCTTTTCTTTTCGTCAGCGTTGTAGGGCTTGATTTTTTCTTGTGGGTAGTTCATGTTTGATTAAAATTGAAAATTAAAGATTAAAAGGAGAGGATGGAGGATAGATTCCTGTACCTGTCTTTTAATCTTTAATTTTTCATTTTTATTTATTTCAAGTATTCGGTTACGTTCTTTTCTATACGTGCGGCGATATTTTCAGTGTCTGCTTTCACAAATTTTTCGCCGGTGATGTGTTCGAACAGTTCCATGTAGCGTTCGCTGATAGAATTAACGATTTCCGGGGTCATTTCGGGAACTTGTTGTCCTTCTTTGCCTTGGAAACCATTTTCCATCAACCATTCGCGTACGAATTCTTTAGAAAGTTGTTTTTGAGGTTCGCCTTTTGCAAAGAGTTCTTCATAACCTTCCAAGTAGAAATAACGGCTTGAATCCGGAGTGTGGATCTCATCCATCAGATAAATAGTGCCGTTGTGTTTACCGAATTCGTATTTGGTATCTACCAGGATCAGTCCGCGTTCTGCAGCGATTTCAGTACCGCGTTTGAACAGAGCCAATGTATACTTTTCCAATATTTCGTATTCTTCGGGAGTGGCCAGACCTTGTTTCAGAATTTCTTCCTTAGAGATGTCTTCGTCATGCAGGCCCATTTCGGCTTTAGTGGTTGGAGTAATGATTGGTTCGGGAAATTTCTGGTTTTCTTTCATTCCTTCGGGAAGTTTTACACCACAGATTTCACGAACGCCGTTTTTGTAAGCACGCCATGCGCTACCGCACAGGTAACCACGGACAATCATTTCCACAGGAAAACCTTGACACATAACTCCTACGGTAACCATAGGATCTGGAGTCGCCATTTTCCAGTTGGGGCAGATGTCGGTAGTTGCATCTAGAAATTTGGCTGCAATCTGGTTCAGCATTTGTCCTTTGTAGGGAATACCTTCAGGCAGAACTACGTCGAATGCGGAGATACGGTCGGTAGCTACCATTACTAACTTTTCGTCATTGATGTTGTATACATCACGCACTTTGCCGTGGTACACACTTTTCTGTCCCGGAAAGTTAAAGTCTGTTCTTGTTAATGCTTTACTCATGTCTTTATTTATAATTAAAATCAATAAATTCGTTTTATGTTTTCAGATTTTTCACTTCGTTCAGAATGACATGAATGAAAGGTTTTCTGTTTTTCTTCAAACTTCTCGTATGCTTCCACAATGCGGGTAACCAGTTTGTGCCGTACAATGTCCTTCTTGTTGAGTTCGATGAAACTGATTCCTTTCACGCCTTTCAGAATTTTTAGTGCCTGTATCAACCCCGAAGTTTGTGAAGATGGTAAGTCTATCTGTGTCATGTCACCTGTTACAATCATTTTGGTGTTCATCCCCATACGGGTGAGGAACATCTTAATTTGCTGGGTGGTGGTATTTTGAGCCTCGTCCAATATCACTACAGCATCATTCAAGGTGCGTCCGCGCATAAATGCCAATGGGGCTATTTGAATCACATTCAATTCCATATATTCTTTTAGCTTGGCGGCGGGAATCATATCTTGTAATGCGTCATACAGTGGTTGTAGATAAGGGTCAATCTTATCTTTCATATCACCGGGTAAAAATCCGAGTTTTTCTCCTGCCTCCACAGCCGGACGGCTCAAAATAATTTTTTTGATTTCTTTGTTTTTCAGGGAACGGACAGCAAGGGCGATAGCAGTGTATGTCTTTCCTGAACCTGCGGGACCGATAGCGAACAGCATATCGTTCTTTTCATATTCTTGTACCAGCTTCAACTGGTTCTCACTACGGGGAACGATCGGTTTTCCTGTTACACTGAATACAATAGTATCCCCTGTATTCTCTATTTGGGGTGAACGACCTTTCACTATGTCTAAAATCACTTCTTCTTTCAGTGAGTTATACTGGGCGCAATGCTTTTCCAATGCCAATATATTCTCTTCAAAAGCACACATTTCCTCTTCGTCTCCCAATACTTTGATGACATTTCCACGTGCCACAATTTTTAATTTGGGATACAAAGCTTGTATCATTTTCATATTGACGTTGTTTACGCCATAAAATATCACAGGATCAATATCCTCTAAAACTATATGTTTTTCTATCATTTAACTAGTTTAGGTACTTTATGTACTTGTTTATAGGGTGCAAATTTAATGAAAGGTTTTCATTGTTCTTATTTTCCGGGCAATTTATTTGCATAAGCTTTTTCAGAAAAAGGATTTTAATCTATCTTTGCGAGGAATTTGAAAAGATAGTTAGATTATGAATTGTATGAAAGGTGCATGTTGCACGCTATTGTCACTGTTGTTTTCCTTGACAGTTTCTTCCGGTTGCAAGGAAAAAGATATGTCCATGAAGATGAACGAGCCTCATAATATAAAAGGTGTAATTAGCTATAAACGTAGTTTCGGTGATTTGAATGATACTCATCTCAGTGTGGCGAAGAAAATAGGAATTCGTCCGTTGGTTTCTCGTTCGGAAGCAGAGGGGCTGGGTGGCAAATTGGTTCAGATAAAACCCTGTGAGCGTTATGCCATGGATTCGCTGACTCACTCCATTCCTTTTCTGATTCCGCAGGCTAGTGCGTTATTGGATACAATAGGAGCCAATTTTTTGGATTCATTGAGTTGCAAAGGATTGAATCCTAATCAAATCATTGTTACTTCTGTACTTCGTACGGCAGATGATGTGAAACGTCTTCGTCGTCGCAATGGAAATGCTTCTGCCAATTCAGCTCATGCTTTTGGGACAACTTTTGATGTCAGTTACCGTCGGTTTTGTAAAGTGGAAGACCCGGATGGACGTCCTATGCAGGATGTTAGTCCGGATACGCTGAAGTTGGTATTGGCCGAGGTACTCCGTGATCTTCGGAAATCGGACAAATGCTATATTAAATATGAGTTGAAACAGGGATGTTTTCATATAACAGCCCGCTGATTTATTGAATTTTCACTTGGTCGGAGGCTTTACGATGCGGTATTTCATATATTTGGCTTATGATGGAACGAATTATCACGGTTGGCAGATTCAGCCCAATGGTGACAGTGTACAGGAAACATTAATGCGTGCTCTTTCTACTTTTCTCCGTCAAGAAATAGAGGTAGTGGGAGCGGGACGTACTGATGCCGGTGTGCATGCGCGTCTCATGATCGCGCATTTTGATTATGACCGGGAGTTGGATTGTGTTCAGATAACGGAGAAATTGAATCGCTTGCTTCCTCCCGATATAGCGGTTTACGCTGTAAAGCGGGTGAAGGATGATGCGCATGCCCGTTTTGACGCGACTTATCGTACTTATAAGTATTATGTGACTACCCGGAAAGATCCGTTTAACCGTCACTATGCCTGGAGGCTTTTTAATTCATTGGATTTTGAGAAAATGAATGAGGCTGCCCGTGTATTGTTTGATTATACTGATTTTACCAGTTTCAGTAAATTGCATACTGATGTGAAGACGAATAATTGCCGGATTATGCATGCTGAATGGACGCAGGTGAGCGGGACAGAATGGGTATTTACTATTAAAGCTGACCGTTTTTTACGGAATATGGTAAGGGCTGTGGTAGGTACGTTGGTAGAAGTGGGACGTGGTAAAATGACTGTGGATGAGTTCAGGAAAGTGATAGAGGATAAAGATCGTTGTAGTGCCGGGAGTTCTGTTCCGGGACATGCCTTGTTTTTGGTAGATGTGGGATATCCGGAAGAACTGTTTATTGTTTCTCCGTCAGATATTTCCAATATCTGACAGGCATATCTTGCCGGTGTTTTCTGAGATTCCAACGTTCTTTGATGCAAATGGACTTGAAATATGTTTTCCAAAGTTTCTGAAACAATTTCTCATCATTGTCCATCAATGTTTCATTTAGCATTCCTGTGACCAGATGTGCTTGGCGGGGGTCTTCAAATGTTACTTCTTCCATCTCCGTCAGATTATAGTAATATCCATATTGTCGCTTCACATCATAAATGAGCCAACGCTGGTCGGCAAACCGGTCTTTGAAATGATCCACAGCCAGTGGCAGTGCGTTGAATTGAGGCTCTACGGCTGCAAAGAAAGTTCCGTCCGCAGCTTTTTGGAAACGGACGAACTGCATGAGGTGTACTCGTTCTCCATCTACTCTTTTATAGATTTTCGCAAGCTCCAGCACATCAGGATCGGCAAAGTTGGTTTCGATGGAATGAGGAGAGTTTATGGCCTTCCGGATATAGCGGAAAAGCATTTCGTCCACCTTTGGTAATTCTGATAACCAGCAGCAGGTCAGGCATAACAGGGCATGCTTGGAGATTTTTTTCTGTAATCCGCGCCACACTCGTCCGGCTTTCTCTTCATCAGTGGCTATGTGTATGGCTCCATCATAAAATAAGGGTAGCGGCTCGCCTTCCATCAAGAGCGAGTCTGGAAAGGTTTTGCGGAAGTAGGCATCGAAAATGCAAGTCAGCAAGCCTTCAAACGTATGGTCATAGATAAACAGAATCATTCGTTATCAGTGAAGTTTAGTATTAATTGGCGTTCGTCCACTTTCTTTTTGGGTTTGGGTACTAACAGTCTGCGTACTCCTGTCGGGGTCAGTTCATTAACAGTTCGGGTGGGGAGTTCGTTGCAGGTTATGAAGTATTGCGCTTTTTTCATCACTACACCTATTTTTTTCAGTTCATAGAATCCCAGTTTGGAGAAGCGGCGTGATGCGATGATTTGTCTTGCCGATTTGATTCCGATGCCCGGTACTCTGAGAATCATTTCGTAATCTGCCTGATTTATATCTATCGGAAATAGTTCGGGATGCCGTAATGCCCAACCTAGTTTGGGATCGATTTCCAAATCCAGGTCGGGATAGGAGTCATCTACTATTTCTTCTACTTTAAATTGATAGAAACGTAACAGCCAGTCGGCCTGATACAAACGGTTCTCCCGTACCAATGGCGGCTGTTTCAGTGCCGGAAGCCGTTTGTCGTATGTATTTACGGATATATATCCTGAGTAGTAAACGCGCCTCATGGTGGGGTGTTGGTAGAGTGAAGAAGAAAGATAAAGGATGTCTTTGTCTGATTCGGTTGTGGCACCGACAATCATCTGCGTGCTTTGTCCGGCAGGAACGAAGCGTGGAACATGGCGGAATTTTTTCCGGTCTTCCTTATTGGTAAGTACTCCCTGCTGGATATAGCGCATGGGCTGGTACACACTTTTGTGATCTTTTTCGGGAGCCAGTAATTTCAGATTCTCTTCTTTGGGAATTTCTATGTTTACACTGAGGCGGTCAGCGTAGAGTCCGGCTTCATTAACTAGTTCGCGACTGGCTCCGGGGATGCTTTTCAGGTGAATATATCCGTTGAATTTGTGTACTAACCGCAGGTCTTTGGCAACACGTACCAACCTTTCCATGGTGTAATCCGGATTGCGTACAACGCCGGAGCTGAGGAAAAGCCCTTCTATATAGTTGCGCCGGTAGAATTCGATGGTGAGGTCTACCAGTTCGCTTACCGAAAGTGTGGCACGGGGAATGTCATTGCTTCTTCTATTGATACAATAGGCACAGTCATATATGCAATAATTGGTCAGCATAATTTTCAGCAAGGATATGCAACGACCGTCCTCAGCGAAGCTGTGGCATATTCCCCAGCCGCCTACGGTGTTTCCCAATGTGCCTGATTGGTTACGGCGCACAGTCCCACTACTGGAGCAGGAAACATCATATTTGGCAGATTCTGCTAGTACTTTCAATTTGGCAAGGACATTCTCATTCATTTAATCAGAATATTTCTGCCAAAAATACAGATAGTCTTTGGAATGGGCAAACGGTTTGGCATTTTCTCCGTTAATTTTTAACTTCTTTGTTGGATTATACTGTTCCTTTTTTCTAATTACAATATAAGCCCGCTTGCTTTAAGCAGGTGTGTATTGGTGGTGACTATAATTCTTTTAACTTCTTTGTGGAGAATATATGGGGTATTGGAACGTGGATGAACTCTGTATGAATTCCATCGCTTTTTTTATGTTAAAATGCTACTTAAACATTAGTTTATGTAATATAAATTAAGGCGGTTTGCAAATTATTTGTTAATTTCGCACTTAATTTTTAATGTTTAATATAAAAAAATATTTATGGAGTGGTTTAAGAAAAAAATGAGAGTCTTTCTTTTTGTCTGTTTGTTATTCCCTTTTTATAGTTATGCGGCAAAGATTTCTTTGTCTATAAGTGGTAAAATAGAAGATCATTCAGCAATGCTTTATTTTCCTGACGGGAGAGAACTTCCTATTTCAATAGATGCTTCAGGAAAGGGAGAATTGGTAGTCGATGTTACGGAGCCTGTTTATGTGGCATTAGGTTATCATTATATAAGTCGTACTTTGTTGCTTACACCTGATACAGATATACAAATTTCTTTTGAAAATAAAAAATTTGGAGAACGTGTAGCCATTACAGGCACAGGTTCACAAGTAAATATCTATTTGAATAACGGACGTTTGAAAGCAGCAGAAATTGATGATATGGCATTAGGAGAAAAAGCGTTCTTTTTGAAAATGGATAGTATTTTGAATGTAAATCTGCAAGAGTTGGATCATGCCGGATTATCAGAGGAAATTAATGAAATGGAGAAAATACGTTTGAAATATTTTACTTGTGCTACATTGCCTTCTTATCCTTATTTCCATATGCGTATAGCTAAGGATTCTACTTATGAAGCTTCTTTAGAATATTGGAGTAAGTTACAGGAGTTGATGGTTATGGATGCTTCTTTGTTGCGATATGACGAATTCCGTTCATTTTTGGTTGAGGCGGTAAGCAGAGTGGCAAGAAAACAATACCCGGAATCAAAGTCTTTGGATGCGGTAGTCCGATATGTGGAATCGGAAGTGAAGGAGCCTGGTATTGCAGAGTTCTTAATAAATAAGAATGTATATGCTTATGTAGAGAGATATGGACTTGATTCTGCTGATGCTTATTGTGCTGTGTTCGATCGGTATGTAAAATCACCGCTATTGGTGAAGAATTTTGAGACATTGTGCAATCGTTGGCGCAAATTGTCGGTAGGAGCTCTTTCTCCAAATTTTAACTGTACGGATTTGTCTGGTAAAAAAGTTTCTCTTTCTGATTTTAAGGGAAAGTATGTATATATAGATATTTGGGCTACTTGGTGTGGTCCTTGCCAACGTGAAATTCCACATTTGCAAAAGTTAGAAGAAAAATACCATGGAAAAGATATTTATTTTGTTAGTATCTCATGTGATAATAACAAAAAAGCATGGGAAAATAGAGTGAGGGCTGGTTTAAAGGGTATTCAGTTGCATTTTGTAAATGGAGATACATTTATGAATGACTACATGATAAAGGGGATTCCCCGTTTTATTCTTTTAGATAAGGAAGGAAAAATTATATCGGTGGATATGAGTCGTCCTTCTGATCCCAAAACAATAGCTAAATTAGATGAATTACTTAACTGACTTTTATATTGATAAATTTTTTTAATTTTATGAGTGAAGAATCAGTAAACTCAAGAAGGTGCAAAGGGGGAAATCTGTTTTTTTCAAGAATTCTTTTTTGTATTTGTTTGTGTGGACCGGTAGCTTATGCGTTGGCAGAGGAAAGTACTGTCGTTTCAGAAATACGGCAGAATGAAAAAAAATCTATTTCGGGAGTGGTTACAGATACTAATGATGAACCGTTGATTGGAGCGACTGTATTGGTAAAAGGAACTCAGAATGGTACCGTAACAGATGTGGATGGACGTTTCCATCTGAAGGTAAACAGTGGGGAAACACTTGTGGTTTCATATATTGGTATGAAATCAAAAGAAGTGGCGGTTGTGGATGGAAAGAAAGAGCTTTTTATTCGGTTGGATGCGGACACTGAAATGTTGGATGAAGTGTTGGTTACTGGATATCAGACTTTGTCGAAAGAACGTTCTACGGGTGCGTTTTCTAAAGTTTCTACTGAAAAGTTAGAGTTGAAACGTATGGATAACTTGTCTTCTATGCTTGAGGGACAAGTGGCTGGATATGTGAATGGACAGATTCGTGGTGTCACAACCATGAATGCTGTCGCGAATCCGATGGTCGTGATTGATGGATTTCCTGTAGAAAATACAACATTAGACAGAATAGGGCAGACAACTGAAAATATGCCTGATTTAAATCCGGAAGATATTGAAAGCGTAACAGTGCTGAAAGATGCTGCTGCTGCTTCTATCTACGGTGCGCGAGCTGCTAATGGCGTGATTGTGATTACTACGAAAAAGGCTAAAGAAGGTAAAGCGGAAGTAAGTTTTTCTTCTACCTTTACAGTGCACCCTTATTCTTATTATAAAAAAAATCGGACTAATGCGGCTGATGTTATTGCTATGGAACGTGAATGGGCGACTATGGCATTGAGTACGCCTGAGGCTGCGGAGATGCAGGCTGCCGATTTGCGTGAAAACGGACCATATCCTAGTTTGGGAGTTAATACTTTGTTAGATATGTACACTGGGAAAATCAGTATGGCTGAGGGAGATAAAATTCTGAATCAGTTGGCTTCCTACGGTTATCAATATTATGATCAGGCAGAAAAATATGGTAAGCGTAACCCTTTTTACCAGCAGTATAATTTGAGGGTAGGTAAAACAACAGAGCGTAATTCTTTTAATTTCTCTACTACTTATTGGGATAATGATTATGAGGATATAAATCATAGTGATTGGAAATTAGGTATCAATATTACTAATTCATTACAGCTAACCAATTGGTTGCATTTTGATACAGGCGTTTATCTGAAATATGGCAAAGAGAAGAACCAGTCATATGATTTGTTTGATCCGGGCTTTTCTGTCATGCCTTATGATCCGTTGGTCAATGCAGATGGAAGTTATTTTGTGGCACCTTCACAAAGTGACAAGTCACGTCGTGATTTAGTAGATCAATATGGGCTGTATTCAGAAGATCTCGTGCCGATGGATGAGTTGAATTATGCTCTTAATACAACCAAAACTTTTGAAACCCGCGCTTATGCTAAGTTGAAGTTTGATTTGACTTCTTGGTTGAATTACAATGTGATGTTCCAATATGAAACAAGTGATTCGGATTATGAATCATTGGGTGAGAAAGAGTCAAATTTTATGCGTAAGCGTATTAATGATTTTACCAGCAAATCACCGAATGGCAGTTCTTTGGTATATAATCTGCCGAATGGAGATTCGTTTCATACGTTGAAGAACAGCAAACATAGTTATAACTTCCGTCAACAGTTGAGTCTTGATAAAACATTTGATGAAAAGCATAATTTAGTATGGATATTAGGACAGGAAGTGCGCCATTCATTGATTAATTTTGATGAAAATACGGTATACGGATATGATCCGGAGCTTAAAACATGGCAAAATTATAATATGAAAGATTTGGCTTATTTTTCGGGCTTGTTAGGATCTGCTCAGTTAGATCAGAATAGTATTGCTTCGTCTCGTGAATTGCTTAATCGTTTTGTTTCCTTCTATTCGAATGCATCGTATACGTATGATGATAAATATGTACTTTCTGGAAGTATTCGTTGGGATCGTTCGAACTTGTGGGGAACTAATTCGAAATACCAGAATAAACCTTTATGGTCAGTCGGGGGAAGTTGGAATATCTATAAAGAGAAATTCTTTCAAGCGGATTTTGTAGACATGTTGAAATTACGCGCTTCATACGGTATTGGTGGTAATATTGGGCGTAATACAGCTCCCTATCTGATAGCTTCCTATTATGATTCCAGCCTTGTGGATGGTATGGCAGGGTCTGTGAATACTCCTCCCAATAAGGATATCCGTTGGGAAAAGACAACGACTGTGAATGTAGGTGTAGATTTTGCTTTGTTCCGTCATCGTCTGTCGGGAACAATAGAGTATTATAATAAATATAGTGTTGATCTACTTGCTGCTATAAATGGTAGTCCTACACAAGGGTTTGGCTATACAACGTTGATGACGAATAATGGAAAAATGGTAAACCGGGGAGTGGAAATCACTTTGAGCGGAGAGATTATCCGTCAGAAGGACTTTAGTTGGAACGCTTCATTGTTATATGCATTTAATCGTAATAAAGTAAAACACATCAGTGTGCAACCAAGTTTGTGGGATAGCCGTATAAGTATGCCTACCAGTTATCCTATGGTTGGAAAACCATTATATGGTATTTATGCGTATAAGTGGGCTGGATTGAATGAGAATGGTGATCCACAGGTATATGATGCGGAAAATAATGTCACTTCAGGTCCTGCACGTGATTATCATGCATTGGTTTATTGTGGTACGACTGTTCCTATACATAATGCTTCGTTAACCAATGTATTACGTTATAAAGGTTTTGAATTTTCAGCAATGCTGATATTGGATGCAGGTCACAAGTTGCGGTCAAGCAATATTCCAAGCATTAATATGTCGAACGGACGTATTACATCTACTGCTAAGGGTATAGTGGACCGTTGGACTCAGCCTGGGGATGTAACGGACGTACCACGTCTGCTTTTCTCTAATGATACGGAGAATTTTAATACACACCGTACGGAATTATATCGTTATTCGGATTTGTTTGTGTATGATGCATCAAATATTCGTTTGAGTAATATTTCATTGGCGTACAGAGTTCCGGCCCATTGGTGCAAGAAAATTTCTCTTTCCGGCGCTCGTCTTCAGTTCAATGTAGAGAATGTAGCAACATTTGCTTTTGATAGTAAAGCGAATTACGATTTAGGCGGTAAAGTGAAACCGAATTATGTATGGGGATTGTATTTGAATTTTTAAAGGATGAATAATATGAAAAAACAAATGATAAAGATAAGCAGTCTGCTTTTTGTTATGGTGGCTATGATGCTTTCCGCTTGTGATGATTATTTGGATGATGTGCCGAAAGGGCAGAAGATTCCGAAGACATGGGAAGACTATAATGCTTTTATCCGAAATAATTTTTCCTACCATTTTCTTGATCCCGATCAGCTTGCGGTATTAGCAGGAGATATATTTAAACTTCCTTCTGCCGTAACTAGTCCGTCGTTAACACGTGCCAATTATTACGCAGATGAATCTGTAAATCGAATAGACTTAATGACAGGCAATGATAAGAACCCTTATTTTAATGCTTATGAGGGACTTTTTGCGTGGAATCTAATCGTAGAGGATGTACCGGATGCGACAGAATGTACGGAGGTTCAGCGCCGTCAGTTAATAGCTCAGGGACGTGTTCTTAGAGCCATGCATTATTTTTATTTGGCTAATTTTTATGCTGACCAGTATGATGAGGCTACTAAGGATAAACTGTCAGTTCCTTTGATAACTTCGGCTTCTGTGGAGGCTCCGTCGCCGCAGGTAACTTTGCAAACAATCTATGAGTTTATGCTTGATGATTTGAATAAGGCGGTTGAAGATCTGCCTGTACATAGTGAGTCGATTCTTCATCCTAATCGGGCACTTGGATATGGTATGTTGGCTCGAGTGTATTTGTCTATGGGGGATTATGACAATGCTTTGAAGAACGCTTCATTGGCATTGGAGCAAAATGACCAGCTTTTTAACTGGATAGATCTTTATGAGGCGGATAAGGAGCGCTATGATGATCCCAAGAATTATACATCAGGGGTAGCCGGTAATCCTGAAACAGATAATGTAGAGAATTATATTTATTGTTATGGATCTTCCACTTCAGGCTGGACTGGTTTGAATAACACAAGCTACGCTATTTCTCCTGAACGGGCGGCTCGTTTTGAAAAGGGGGATACTCGTCTGCTGACCCATTGGAAATCCAGAGTGTCATCTTCCGGTATTCCTTATTATGCGGGTATCTATGCTTTGGAAATGAATAAAGGAGGTATGCGTTCACCTGAAATGTATTATATAAAGGCCGAATGTTTGGCTCGTAAAGGGGGAGAAGCTAATATTAGAGAAGCAATGGAACTGGTGAATAAGGTGAGAAAAACACGTATTCTTCCTGAGTTTTATCAAGATTGGACTGCTGCAACAACGAAAGAAGCAGTGGAAAAAATAATAAGAGATAAAGAGAGTGAATATATCCAGACTCAGGTTATATATTGTGATTATAGACGTTTGAATAAGGACCCGGAGTATGCCCGTACTTTTCCACGTACTATTGAAGGAAAAGAGTATATTCTAAAGTCTGATTCGCATTTATGGATTATGCCTTTTCCGCGTGAAGCCGTATCTAATCCTGGAAATGGAACGATTACACAGAATGTGGAAAAGTAATAAAGCGATAATTTTGCGATAGAATTTATATTATCGATAGGAGTATTCTGAAAAGATTAAGAAATATCCGGATATCCTATAGAGAGAAACAAAAAGGGCGGAACAAAAAATCCGCCCTTTTCTCGTTTTATTATTTTTCAAATTGGATTAGTGGCAATGTCCGCATCCACAGTTGTTTTCATCACTACAACCATCACCGCATCCACCTCCGCAGTCACCACAACCACAGCCGCATCCTTCTCCACTCATCATTTTTACCATTTCCTGAATTTCTTCATTAGTGGCTGTGCGGGATTCTACTACTTCACCTTCAAAAGTGAGATCTTTACCTGCATGAGGATGGTTTAAATCTACAGTAACAGTGTCATTGGTTACTTCGCTTACGGTAGCGTAGAAGTGATGGCCTTCATTGTCCTGTAAGGGAATGACAGCCCCCGGGAAGATACGTTCTTCATCAAAAACACCATCAATGGTGAACATATCTTTAGATACAGTGCGCACACCTTCGGGCATATATTCTCCGTAGGCTTCTGCGGTAGGAATGACAAATTCAAATTTATCACCCTTCTTCAAGGCTGTTATTTCTGTTTCAAAGCGTTCCAGTGTGGTTCCTAAGCCGGATATGAACTGGAAAGGATGTTCTACAGTTGCTTCTTCTACCAATGTTTTCTGGCCGTCTTGCATTACATAAAGTTTGTATGCTACGGTGATGTACTTATTTTCCATGTTTTCTTATTATAATAATGTAATATAAACTACTTACGTAAGTTTTCCGTTGGCAAAGATACGAATTAATTCCCCTTAATCCTTTGTTATTACGTTTATATTACATAAATTTGTTATTATGATACTATAAATGCATTTTCGGTGGCGTTTAATCCTTGATATAAATCAATTAACTGCTCGTTTTGATAGATGTTTGCTTTAATTAACAGATATATGACAACATGTTATAAAGCATGTTGTTATATTTGCAACGTAAAGAGAATGAGATAACGAGATTGTTTTTAAAAGGTATTATTTAGTTCTTGGGTACTAGGTACTAAGTAAATTGTTTTTAGGTTTAACAAATTAAAATTTTAGGTATTATGAAACGTTTAGTATTGTTGGTTGTAGTGGCATTAGGAATGTCAGCTACAAGT
The DNA here is from genome assembly GCA_019414725.1 of Bacteroides sp. Lineage (GTDB taxonomy): Bacteria > Bacteroidota > Bacteroidia > Bacteroidales > Bacteroidaceae > Phocaeicola. Next base: position 34,129 of record DXLM01000006.1, on the reverse strand, counting down.
TTTGCAGGAGAAAAAGTAGAAGGTAAAGATTGGAAGGTAGATGTTAACGTCGCAAAGTTGAGCAAATATTTGAATCTGGATGCACGTCAGATGGAGGAGGTTGCTAATATTTCTGATTATTTTGCTGACAAAGTGCAAAGCGCAAGCTACGCAAAAGAAGCTAAACAAGGTAAAAAATTGCGTGAAGCCGTATATGGAAACTTCAAACTGATGAAACGTACATTGACAAATGAGCAGTACAAGAAGTATGTGCAGTTGTTGAATGTCACATTGAAAAACAAAGGGTTGGATTCCTATATGGAAGATGTGGCGAATAAGTAAATTTATAAAATGAAATAAATGAATAGAAAAGAGAGTGCATTGGTTTGTATTCTCTTTTTTATTTATCCGTCGGAAGATATAGTGTATATTTGTGATAAAATGATTGTTTAAAGCCCGATTTAGTTACGAATGATAATTTATAAGAAAAAAAATCTTCATTTTATTTGTTTGTTACAAAAAACGCTTTACCTTTGCAGTCGTTAAAGAAACAAAGAAAACAGATATATGAATATTACTACTCTAAATAACCTGGCAGTCCTGCATATTATTCGCGTCGTGGTGGTCACACTGGGAGCGTGAGAAAGGTTGTGTATGTGTAGTTGTACATATAAAGAAATAATTGAAAGCCTTTCTCACATGGTGAGGAAGGCTTTTTCAATAAGTATAGGACGTTATAGATTTAGAATAAGATGAAGAATCAGTTACGCAGTTCGTTTAGCACACAGGGTCGCCGTATGGCAGGAGCGAGAGCTTTATGGGTAGCTAACGGCATGAAAAAAGAAATGATGGGCAAGCCCATTATAGCCATAGTAAATTCGTTTACACAGTTTGTTCCGGGACATACCCATCTGCATGAAATAGGTCAGCAAGTAAAAGCCGAGATCGAAAAACTGGGATGTTTTGCAGCAGAGTTCAATACAATTGCCATTGATGACGGAATAGCTATGGGACACGATGGTATGCTATATTCACTGCCCAGTCGTGATATCATTGCCGACAGCGTGGAATATATGGTGAATGCTCATAAGGCGGATGCAATGGTGTGTATCAGTAATTGTGACAAAATCACTCCGGGTATGCTGATGGCTGCCATGCGGCTGAACATACCGACTGTTTTTGTATCGGGTGGTCCTATGGAGGCAGGAGAATGGAATAACCAGCATCTTGATTTGATAGACGCCATGATTAAATCTGCTGATGCATCGGTCAGCGATGAGGATGTGGCTCAAATAGAAGATAATGCGTGTCCCGGCTGTGGCTGCTGTTCAGGTATGTTTACGGCTAATTCCATGAATTGTCTTAATGAGGCTATTGGTCTGGGACTTCCGGGTAATGGCACTATTTTGGCAACTCATGCCAACCGTACTCAGTTGTTTAAAGATGCGGCTGCTCTGATAGTGAAGAATGCTTATAAATACTATGAGGAAGGAGATGACAGCGTGTTGCCACGCAGCATTGCTACTCGTGATGCTTTTCTGAATGCCATGACATTGGATATTGCAATGGGTGGTTCCACCAATACTGTGCTCCATCTTTTAGCTATCGCCCACGAGGCGGAAGTAGATTTCAAGATGGATGATATTGATATGCTTTCACGCCATGTGCCTTGTTTGTGTAAAGTAGCTCCGAACACACAGAAATATCATATCCAGGATGTGAACCGTGCCGGCGGTATCCTTAATATATTGGGAGAATTATCTAAGGGTGGTTTGCTGAAAACCGATGTGAAGCGAGTGGACGGTCTGACATTGGCGGAAGCTGTCGAAAAATATAATATATGTAAGAAGGAAGTGGATACTGAAGCAAAACGTATCTATTCAAGTGCTCCGGGAAACAAATTCAATATAAAGCTGGGTTCTCAGAATGCTGTTTATAAAGAACTGGATACAGATCGTGCCAATGGTTGTATCCGTGATTTGCAACATGCTTATAGTAAGGACGGAGGTTTGGCTGTTTTGAAAGGGAACATTGCACAGGATGGTTGCGTAGTGAAAACAGCCGGAGTGGATGAAAGTATTTGGAAATTCTCGGGACCTGCCAAGGTGTTCGATTCGCAGGATGCTGCTTGTGAAGGTATTCTAGGAGGAAAGGTAGTCAGCGGAGATGTTGTTGTTATCACTCATGAAGGTCCGAAAGGTGGTCCCGGTATGCAGGAAATGCTTTATCCTACTTCTTATATCAAATCCAAGCATTTAGGAAAAGAATGTGCTCTGATTACCGACGGACGTTTTAGTGGAGGAACCTCGGGATTAAGCATCGGGCATATTTCTCCCGAAGCTGCAGCGGGTGGTAATATCGGAAAAATAGTGGATGGTGATATAATTGAAATCGATATTCCGAACCGCAGTATCAATGTGAAACTGAGCGACGAAGAATTGGCCGCCCGACCGATGGCACCGGTGACCCGCGACCGTAAAGTTCCTAAAAGCTTGAAGGCATACGCTAGTATGGTAAGTTCTGCAGATAAAGGAGGAGTGAGAATCATTGACTAAATTAGAAATTAAAAATTGAGAATAAAAAACAGTTTCGTTGTCATCGGCCAGTTGTCCGGCATCGTATTTTTTTGAATCTCAATTCTCAACTAAACAATTATGGCAAAAGAAAAGATAACAGGAGCAGAGGCGATGATGCGTTCTTTGGAGTATCAAGGAGTAAAAACTCTTTTCGGATATCCCGGAGGTTCTATCATGCCTACTTTTGATGCTTTATATCATCATAAAGATACATTGAACCATATATTGGTCCGTCATGAACAGGGAGCTGCCCATGCAGCACAGGGATTTGCCCGCGTATCCGGGGAGGTTGGTGTCTGTTTGGTGACTAGCGGACCCGGTGCGACAAATACCATCACCGGCATTGCCGATGCTATGATTGACAGCACGCCTATTGTGGTGATTGCCGGACAGGTAGGAGCTTCTTTTTTGGGTACGGATGCTTTTCAGGAAGTAGATCTGGTGGGTATCACTCAGCCTATTACCAAATGGAGTTACCAAATTCGCCGTGCGGAAGATGTAGCTTGGGCTGTAGCCCGTGCTTTCTATATAGCCAAAAGCGGACGTCCCGGTCCTGTTGTTCTGGACTTTGCCAAGAATGCACAAGTGGAGATGGTGGATTATGAACCGATGAAGCTTGATTTTATCCGTAGTTATGATCCGGAACCTAATCCTGATAAGGAATCTCTTCAGGAGGCTGCCGAATTGATAAACAATGCCCAAAGGCCATTAGTGTTGGTAGGGCAGGGGGTAGAGTTGGGTAACGCGCAAGATGAGTTACGTGCATTCATAGAAAAAGCCGATATGCCTTGTGGCTGTACTTTGCTGGGACTTTCGGCTATACCGACTTCGCATCCTTTAAATAAAGGAATGTTAGGTATGCATGGAAATCTGGGTCCCAATGTCAAGACTAATGAATGTGATGTGTTGATTGCCGTAGGTATGCGTTTTGACGACCGTGTAACCGGAAAATTAGATACATATGCTAAACAGGCAAAGGTGATTCATTTGGATATTGACCATTCTGAAATAGACAAGAATGTAAAAGTGGATGTACCCGTATTAGGTAATTGTAAACATACGCTAGCTATGCTGACGCAACTTATCCGGGAGAATAAACACTCCGAATGGATTGATAGCTTTGCTGAATATGAAAAGACGGAATATGAACATGTTATCAGTAAAGAAATTCATCCTGTTGACGGGGCGTTGAATATGGGTGAAGTGGTGCGTGCGGTGAGTGAGGCTTCGAATAATGAGGCCGTACTGGTGACAGATGTGGGACAGAACCAAATGATGGCTGCTCGTTATTTTAAATACAGTAAGAACCGTAGCATTGTAACTTCGGGTGGATTGGGAACAATGGGATTCGGTCTTCCCGCTGCTATAGGCGCTACTTTCGGTTGCCCGGATCGTACTGTATGCGTATTTATGGGTGATGGCGGTTTGCAGATGAATATTCAAGAATTGGGAACTATCATGGAGCAAAAAGCGCCGGTAAAGATTATTTTGTTGAACAATAACTATTTGGGTAATGTTCGTCAGTGGCAAGCTATGTTTTTCGGTCATCGTTATTCATTTACTCCGATGTTGAATCCGGATTACATGAAGATTGCCGAGGCATACGAGATTCCTGCCCGTCGTGTCATAAAGCGCGAGGAATTGCAGGATGCTATCCATGAAATGCTGGCTAATGACGGGCCGTTCCTGTTGGAGGCTTGTGTGATAGAAGAGGGAAATGTATTGCCGATGACACCTCCGGGAAGCTCGGTGAATCAGATGTTACTGGAATGCTAATTTAATAATTATGGATAAGACATTATATACATTAATCGTTCATTCAGAAAATATCGCCGGTTTGCTGAATCAGATTACGGCTGTGTTTACTCGTCGCCAAATCAATATCGAAAGTCTTAATGTTTCTGCGTCTTCCATCAAGGGAGTGCATAAATATACTATTACTGTCTGGACTACTCAGGATGTGATAGAAAAGGTGGTGAAGCAGATTGAGAAGAAAATAGATGTTTTGCAGGCACATTATTTTACTGATAGTGAGATTTATCAGCATGAGATTGCTTTGTACAAGGTTTCTACTCCTGAATTTCAGGAGAATCCTATGGCATCTAAAGTTATCCGCCGTTATAGTGCCCGCATTGTAGAAGTAAATCCGGTTTTCTCTATTGTTGAAAAGAATGGAATGAGTGAGGAAATTACTGCTCTTTATGAGGAGTTGCGCGGATTGGGATGTGTGTTGCAGTTTGTACGTTCGGGACGTGTGGCGATTACTACCAGCTGTTTCGAGCGTGTGAACGAATATCTGACCCAACGCGAGGAAAAGTATCGCCAGCAAAAAACGGAATAATGATGAGTGAGAATAAAGTAGGAACATACAGATTTGTGGCAGAACCCTTTCACTGTGATTTCAGTGGAAAGTTGACTATGAGTGTGCTGGGTAACCATTTGCTGAATTGTGCCGGCTTTCATGCTGCCGACCGGGGATTTGGAATTGCTACACTCAATGAGAATCATTATACATGGGTACTTTCCCGTTTAGCTGTAGAGTTAGAGAATATGCCTTGTCAATATGAGGGATTCAGTATTCAGACATGGGTGGAGAACGTGTATCGCCTTTTTACAGACCGTAATTTTGCAATTTTGGATAAGGAAGGAAAAGCTGTCGGATACGCCCGTTCCGTATGGGCGATGATCAGTATGGAAACTCGCAAACCAGCTGACTTGCTTACGCTTCACGGAGGTAGTATCACTGATTATGTATGCGATAAGGAATGTCCTATAAGCAAGCCCGGTCGTATTAAGGTGACAGAGAAAACTCCGGTTTCTGAATACCAGACCAGATATAGCGATATTGATATCAATGGTCATGTGAACAGTATTAAGTATATAGAACATATTCTCGACCTGTTTCCTATAGAATTTTTTAAGGAGAAACGGATTAAACGTTTTGAGATGGCTTATGTAGCTGAAAGTTATTATGGTGATATATTGAGTTTCTACCGCGAGGAAGTGGGGGAGAAAGAATATGATATAGAGGTGAAGAAGAATGGCACAGATGTTGTCGTTCGCAGTAAGGTGATATTTATTTAGAATCTAATTTTTAATTTTTAATTTATAATTTAAAATGGCACAATTGAATTTTGGCGGCGTTACAGAAACTGTAGTTATCCGCGATGAATTTCCTTTGGAAAAAGCACGTGAAGTATTGAAAGATGAAACAATCGCTGTGATCGGGTATGGTGTGCAGGGACCGGGGCAGTCTTTGAATCTCCGGGACAATGGTTTCAATGTAATCGTTGGTCAGCGTCCGGGAAAAACATATGAAAAAGCAGTTGCTGACGGATGGGTTCCGGGTGAAACTCTGTTTGGTATTGAAGAGGCTTGTCAGAAAGCGACTATCGTAATGTGTCTGTTATCTGATGCAGCTGTTATGTCTGTATGGCCGACTATCAAACCTTGCTTGACTCAAGGCAAGGCACTTTATTTCTCTCATGGCTTTGCTATTACTTGGAGTGACCGTACAGGGGTAGTTCCTCCTGCTGATATTGATGTGATCATGGTAGCTCCTAAAGGGTCGGGTACTTCACTGCGTACCATGTTCTTGGAAGGTCGTGGTTTGAACTCTTCATACGCTATCTATCAGGATGTAACCGGCAAGGCTTATGAACGTACTATTGCATTGGGTATTGGTATCGGTTCAGGCTATTTGTTCGAAACTACTTTCCAGCGTGAAGCAACTTCTGACTTGACTGGTGAACGCGGTTCTTTAATGGGGGCTATCCAAGGATTGTTGTTGGCTCAGTATGAAGTATTGCGTGAAAACGGACATAGCCCTTCTGAAGCGTTTAATGAAACTGTAGAAGAATTAACCCAGTCATTGATGCCTTTGTTTGCTAAGAATGGTATGGACTGGATGTATGCTAACTGCTCTACTACTGCTCAGCGCGGTGCATTGGATTGGATGACTCCGTTTCATGATGCTATCAAACCTGTAGTTGAAAAGTTATATCACAGTGTGAAGACTGGCAACGAGGCTCAGATTTCTATCGATTCTAACTCTAAACCCGATTATCGTGAAAAATTGGAAGAAGAATTGAAAGCATTGCGTGAAAGCGAAATGTGGCAGACGGCTGTAACCGTACGTAAACTTCGTCCTGAAAATAATTAATAGTTAGTATTTAGTATAGAAAGCGGGGGTGCGATGAGGCATCTCCGCTTTCTTTTATATATATTAATGTTAGTGGTATTGTTTATATCATGTGTAGTCGCTAATTTTGTGAAAACTTGACTTAGACATGAATAATAGATTATCACTTTTATTAATAGGGTGCATATTTCCCTTTCTATCTTTTTATGCACAAAAGAATATGAATCTTCCACCATATTATCCCACAGTAAAAGGTATTACGGATTATGCTGTGTGGCAGCTTGTATATCCGGATTCTTTATTAAAGGCGGATATTGCAGGTGAAGCAGTGTGTACACTCCGCATTGATAGTTTGGGTATTGTCCGTAGTAAATATATTGAAGCCACTCATCCTTTGTTTGCCAAGGCGGCCGAAGATGTGATTGAGGGGATGCGTGAATGGCAGCCTGCAAAGAAAGCGGGTAGAGATATAGATAGTACTGTAGTCTTTCATATTCCTTTTAATCCTGATATTTACAGTGACCGTATTTGGCGGCAGCAGCAAGTTCTGGAATCTTGCAGGGGACAATTTGTCGATTCCATGCCTGTCTTTCCAGATGATATTCGTAGTCTTGTTATGGGAAATATGGGTTGGCCTGATGATAAAGTGGATAAAGCCGTTGCTATTTGCCGTTTTACGGTGAATGAAAACGGGGAGATTATGAATATCCGTGTGATAAAAGGCACTCATCCGGCTTTTGATAAAGAGGCTATACGTATTCTTTCTAATTTTCCCCGGCTGATTCCTGCCATGAAAAACAGCAAACCTGTGCCATATGATTATTTTTTGACTATGCGTTTTTGGAAAGAGGATCTGGAACATTATTTATTGTATAGGGAATGTGCACAGGAAGATTTGGAAAAGACCACTTGGGAGCCTTATAGATACTCTTCTTATCCCGGTGGTACTGTTGCTTTGACGCAATTTATAAATTCTCATCTGAAAATAACTCCCGAAATGAAAGCTACGGGAAAGCAGGGACGGGTGATTTATAGTTTCAATGTGGATATAGATGGTTCAATGAAAGATTTTCGGCTGGTGAGAGGACTTGATCCATTAATGGATGCCGAAGCATTGCGGGTACTTCAATTAGTGAATGAAAAATGGAGTACGGGGTATTATTTCAATTCAAAGAAATGGTATCGGGAGTTTTATGTGAATCAATTCACCATTCCCATTATTTTTAGTTGGTAGCTTATACATATTGCTACTTTGGACTTGAGATTTCGATGTTTTGACAGTTTTGGGAGTCCACCTGTAACATTAAGGAGGATTACCGTTCTTGAAGGATCATTTTGTTCTTCGGTCAACTTTCGGAAGTATCTCTGACCTGTCAGTTTTTCGATACAGGAACTTCGAGCATATATGCCCTCATGCCCTCATTGTGTGTATAACAGGCTAATTATAAATTACTTATGTATTGACGGTAAAAATTCTTGCTCTCACTTATACTCTCATGCCCTCACTATGTTTTGAAGTTTTTTTTACATAACATGCTTGTTGTCAGTTATGCATATTTTTTACAGGCTGTTTGTGTTTGATGCAAAGTAGGACATTTTCAGGCTTTTCTATCGTAAGAAGTATGCATGAGAAGGGTTTCTACGAAATGAGGCTTACGATGGAATTTTCGGCAGGGGTAAAAAAGATCAAGACGTTTTTAAAAAAGCTCTTGTTCTTTTTTAAAAAGGCGGTTATCTTTTTTTAAAAGCTCTTGATCTTTTAAAAAAACGTCCTGTCACCAACGACAGGAAGAATATAAAAACAGGCTGTACCAATCATTTGATACAGCCTGTTTTTATATTTATAGGATTATATACTACAGATTAGAAGTACAGATAACGGTCATCTTTCACTTCAGCTTTTTTGTAGAGGTCATTGATGAAACTGCTAGCATAACGTCCTGCCATATTAGACAAGTTGTTTTCTTCGTTTTTAGCATCAAATTCTTCTGCACTTTTTTCTTTGTTATAAACCTGAATCATGTAAACACCTGCATTACCCTTGATAGGACCAGTTAACTTGTTTACTTCAGCTTTGCTTGCATAAGCACCTAAAGCTGGTTCGCTGGCGCGAGTTACTGAAACATATGCCGGAGCAGAGAAAGTGATATGTTTTACAGAATCGCTAACTGCATTTGCCATATTTTTCACTTGGTCAATGCTGTTTGCACCTTTCATTTCAGCTATCAGTTTTTCAGCTTTTTTATCTTTGATGATTTCTGCTTTCAGCATGTCGGCAACCAAGTTGATATTACGATATCCGGCAGGATTAATCTTTTCAAGAGCAACTACCATCAGGTGATCGTTCTCACCACATTCATACAATGGAGACACTTCACCTTCTTTGGCTGCAAAAATCCATTTCAACGCTTCACGGGTTCCTTTTACACCACCCACACGGTGTTCTGCGCTACGGAAATCAGCACGTTCTAACAAGCGGTATCCGCTTTCTTCTGCATTGGCAACAATCTTATCCATTGTAGTGTTCTGCGCTACGAATTGGCTGAAATCATTGTATGCCTTGTTGTATGTTTCTTTGCTGAATTCAACCGGACGTTTAATCACTGCAACTTTATATTTATCTTTCATGGCTTTTTTATCCAACACTTGAAGAATAACGTTAGCTTGTCCGATCTGAAGATTGCTTAATTCTTTAACATTAGAGTTAATCAATGTGTTGATGTATTTAGCATTGTCAGCATCTAATGCAGCACCTTCATAGTTGCGTGCAGTCAACCAGGTTGCTTCACCTGTCTGACCATATTTTTTTGCGATATCAGCAAAGTCAGCTCCATCTTTCAGTGCATTGAAAATACTATCGGCTAAAGTTGCGGTTTTAGCAGCATCTTCAGCATATACCTGAATTTGACGATATTGGATTGAATCGGGAGCAGTCTGCTTGGCAATAATTTTAAAAGCATTATATGAATCATCTGCCTGATTATAGTAAGGACCATATACTTCGTTGATAGTTACAGAGTCCAAACGAGCAACTACATCATTAGGATATACAGTCTTGTTGATTGCAATTTCAGAAAAAGGAACAACAGAGCCGGTGGAACGGATGAATGTGTTCATGTCGGCAGCGGTACCTAGCTGGTTGGCATATTCGGTTACTTCATTTAATACTTCTTTGCGATCTTCTTCAGATGGAGTTACCAATACATCAATGTATTTGATGTTACGAGTTTCAACCGGCTGTTCGAAAGAACTTTTTTTCTTGTTATACAGATCTTTGATTTCGCTGTTTGAAACCGTGATAGTTGAATCGCTGATAGAAGAATAAGGAATTGCAGCCAGTAAAACGTCTGATTGTTCAGTGCGTGATGTAAACGCATCTTCAGCTGCAACCGGATTTGAGATCAATGATTTTGCAATCAGGTTCTGATATTTTTCAGCTAAAGTAGATTGGATCAAAGTCTTTTCAATAAAATTCCAAAAAGCTCCCATTTTTTGATAGTATTCTACATATTGTGCAGGCATTTTGCTTGCATCCAGGTGAGCGTAATCTACCAGGAATTTTTTCAGCATATCTTTGTCGAAAGCACCGGTTTGCGGATTGCGGAACGGAGTTTGCATTAATAAGGGGTTAGTACCCTCCTCAATGATTGCTTGAACTTCAGCTTTGCTGACAGTCAGTCCCAATTTTGCAGCTTCTGCTGCGATTAATTGGTTATTTACGTAAGATTGCCATACTTGGTCTTTCACTTGAGTCAGTTGGTCGTCATTTAATGCAGAAACACCTTGTGTCAATTTAATGACTTCTGTGTATTCGTCTACCATTTTTTGATACTCTTGTGCTGTAAGTGTTTTTCCATTCACTTCACCTACGTCTTGTTTACCCTGATGTGGTTGGAGAACCTTCCATGCGTCTCCGGCAATGAATGCGAAGAGGGCAAGTCCGATTACAACGACCAACAGAGGGCCTTTACTTCTGATTGTTTGTAATGTTGCCATTTAATTTTACTATTTTTGTTTATTGTTTTTTTATACTTCATAGATTTAGCGCACGAAGATACAAAAAATGCAGCTTACAAGCTATTTTATTGTGAAAAAAATCTATTATTCGGTTACTTTCAACTTTACTAATTCAATTTTGGTTGCTGTTACTTTAATTATTTTGAAATGGAATTTATCGAAAGTGATCTCTTCATGTATTTTGGGGAAGCTTTGGTATTGGTGCAGGATGAGTCCACCGATAGTTTGGTAATCATCATTTTCCGGTAGGTCAAGTGAGAACAATTCATTGGCTTTTTCTATTTCCAGACGTCCGGAAAGGATGTATTCATTGTCACCGACAGATTTGGCTATGTAAGAAGTCGTGTCATGCTCATCTTCTATTTCACCGAAAATTTCTTCCACTAAATCTTCTAGCGCCACGATGCCGGATGTACCTCCGAATTCATCGACTACTACAGCTAAGGATTTCTTTTGCTGCATGAATAGTTTCATCAGCTTATGCGCTCCCATCGTTTCGGGAGCAATAGGTAGTTGGCGGACACTCTTAGTCCAGTCGGTCTGTTCACGAAACATTTCAGAAGAATGGATATAACCTATAATATTGTCAATGTTTTCTTTATAGACAATGATTTTACTGATTCCGCTTTCAATGAAGCGGGCTTTTAGTTCTTCTATGGGAGTTCCATATTCTATGGCAACAATTTCGGTTCTGGGTACCATACAATCCCTAATTCTGATATTCGAAAAATCTAGTGCATTTTGGAATATCTTGACTTCGGTGTCTATGTCTTGTTCATTTTGAACATCTTGTATACTGCTTTGAATAAAGTAATCTAGATCGACTTTGGTAAAAGCTTTTTCATTGGCTTCTTTATTTGTTTTAATGCCTATAATGTAAAGTAATATATTGGATATTCCCGAAGCAAACTTGCTGATGGGATAGAGCAAGACATAGCAAATGTAAGTGGGAACTGCAAAAATATTCAGAGTGAAATTGGGATTAATCTTAAATAAGGTTTTAGGCAGGAACTCTCCTGTGACCAAGATGATTAATGTGGAAATAATTGTTTGGATCAGTACTAATAAAAAGTGGTTGTCTATCAATCCTGCCAGCAAGTTTTGTTCAATGACTTGTGCCATCAATATACCGTAAATGACCAAAGCGATGTTGTTCCCTACCAACATGGTAGAGATAAAATTGTTCGGATTATGAAAGAAGATGGAAAGTATACGTGAATTTATGCTTTGGCTGTTACGATCCATTTCAAAACGTAATTTATTGGATGAAACAAAGGCTATTTCCATGCCGGAGAAAAAAGCGGAAAAAGCCATTGTGATAAGAATTTGTATAATAATACCCATAATAGTGAGTGAATTAGCGTATCGAATCAGTTCTGGTGCTATTTGCAACAGCTTTTGTACTGTCTGCTGGTGCTGTATCTTCTACAGTGAAAATACCTGTGTTATTATAAATTTGATATTCTGTCATTTGCTGGTTGGATTCAAATCCATAACCGGTAATGATTTTGTCTTCTTGTTCAATGCGGATAAATTTGTCAGAATAGACCCTTTCCTGTTTTTCATCCCAAAAGAGCAGGTCTGTGTCAAATTTGTCGCCTCTTTGGCTGCGGATATGCACATTGCTTCTCAATTCCCAAAGTTTCTTTTTCTCGTAGTAATAGGCTGTATCGGCTTTTATGCTGGCATCAATATGGAATAGGGAATCAAACTTTTCCAGATAAACTCCTTTTTCAAAAGCCCAATAAGGAGGGTTCTTTTTATCATAAATTTCCCATTCTTCTGTGATAATTTTGTAGCGGGTAATACCGGAATCGGATATAAGGGTAGTAACCCCCAATGTTTTCATGCTAGGCAATGAATCTCTTTCTGTAATGGCTTCCGCCAGATTTTTTTCGCCTCCTGAGCATGCTGGGAATAAAACAAACATAACAGTTGCCCAAATGGCAACTGTTATGTTTAGAAATATAAAGTGTGATTCTTGTTTTTTTTCAGACGACATAATTATCTGATAGTTGTTGTTTCACCAATCCATCCACCGATTGTAACAGAGTCACCTTTCTTCAAGCTGAGGAAGAACAAGTCTGCGTCTTTAGGAGTATGGGCTGCATAAGTACCAATTAGTTTATTTGCTTCTTCAGCAACACTAGGATCTACACTTTTTGCTTTCTGTAATTTGTCGATAACAGCAAAATAAGTACACTTGTTCAATGCGGCTTCATCACTCCAGTTAGGGCTTGATGCATACATATTAGCAATTAAAATGTAAGGCTTACCATTGTTTCCATCCAATGAGATTGACTTCAGCGCATATTGTTTTGCCTTGCTCAACTGTTTTTTGCTGAATAAAATAGCAGCGGTTTTGTATGCATAGTCGGCTTTCTTTAATGGGTCTTGTTCTAAGTTGATAGCCTGATCAAAATAGTCGATACATTTGTCCATATCACCTTTCTTGTAATACATGTATCCGCAACCTACAGCAGTTTCGGCAGTCGGTTCGATGGCATGTGCGGCTTCAGATGCAGCAAAGTAAGCTTCCTGTTCTGTACAGTTTAGCATCTGCATTACAGAAATAACTTGCTTCAGATAATCCAAATTAGTTTTGTTTTGTTCAACTTTCGGAGCATAGATAGCTTGTAGGTTGTCGCAAGTCGCTACACCACTGTTAATGAAAAATGCATCGATATTGTCTTTTGCCACTTTCAATAATTTTTTGTCATTTTCCTTTGTGGCAGCTTTTAAAGCTCCATCAGCAACTCCTGATGCAAACAAGTAATCCTGAATGAATTGTTCTTTGTATGCTTCATCACTCTTCATTTTACGGGCAGCAGCATCCATGAATTCTTGTAATACAAAATAGTCGGAATTTTCTTTTTCAAGTTCAATGGCTTCTTTGAACATGTTGTATGCTTCATTCATGTCCTGTCCACCCATTGTGAAGTAGTCATGTGCCTTCATTCCGATAATTGAACCCTTTGTAGCATCTCTTTTAACCAACTTGTTCAAATCGTCCAGATATTGGATACGCTGGTCGTGAACTTTCATCAGTTCATTGAAGTATTGTTTTTGCTTAGCTGCATCTTTTTCACCGGCTATTAAAGCACGAAGAATTTTTGCACCATTAGTATAAGTACTTACTTGAGCTTTGGGGGCTTCTGTAAATACGCTCATCCAAGGAGTATAGGCGTCCTTGAAATTGTTAGTTTTGACATACTCAGTGTAAATACTGATATTTTTCAAGCATCGGATACTGTCTTCACCATGTCCGAATCTTGATCCGTCTGACGCTCCGGTCTGAGCGAAAGAAGCTGTTGTACCTAAGGAAAGAACGAACAGCGCTGTTACCATCTTCATTTTCATCGTATATAAATTTAGTTGTTGTTATTTATTTGCTTCTCTCCATTTATTAATCCACTTTCCATTTCATGAACCAACGTTCATTGAAAGTGAGCCCGATATTGATTCTCAAATAGTTCTCTTCCATTAATCCTTTAAATTTAGGACTGACTTTAATGTATTGTCCGGAAATGTTCAGCATAGATTTACTTTGGAACATGGGAAGTCCGAAACCTACACTGACGCCATATTCGCGTGCACCGTCTTGAAAACTGGTCGCTCCTGTGTCCGGATCAGTATAGCTTACCTTATTATAAGGAGTTGAATAATAAGCTCCCATACGGTAACGGATACGCTTCAGATAGTTGTGGCTGATATAACTTGGTACGAATTCCGCACCAAAAGCTATTTTTGTGCGGTTATTCATTTCCACACTTTCTTTGTTGAACTTGCTCCAAGTCAGATCGGCTGTATTCCATTTTTGTAAAGTATAGTCAACCCCAATCGTCAGGCGGTTGTCATATACATAAGTAAGACCTGCACCAAATGTATGTGGCATTTTAAACGGGTTGGGAATAGTATCGCCAGTTTGTGACTGTACATAAATGGAACCATTACTTTCCGTACCTGTCTGATGATATTTATATGCATCTCCGTGCAAGGTATGTCCCAGTGTATAAACGGCACCTACATTTATTGTGTTTTTCTTGTTTAACTTATAAGTATACTGTAAACCAAAATCCAGTTTATAATCACTGATGGAAAATTTGTCTAATTTGATACTACGTGTATCTGTCGCTCCAATAGCTGTCATGGATTGATGGGTAATGTCTCCATAAAGATATGAAAAATTTGCACCAACAGACAAATTATTAAATACTTTATAACCTAATCCTACAAAAACCTGGTGAAAGCCTCCGTCGCCATTATAAGATTCGGCCCACTTTCCGTTATTGTCTACATCCTCAAAATCATGTGTTTTGGAAATGTTGTAACCTACTGTAGAAAATGGAAGAAAACCAACTGTCATTCCCATTTTTTGCCATAGACGGAATTGCATGGCCAAATAGTCAAAACTTGAGTTTTTAGCATTGGTTTTTACATTACCATCCTTGAAGTTCGCATTTTGAAGAGTCATTCCTGCATCGAACAAGAATGTCAATGAATCGATAGCTGTATAAGATGCCGGATTAGATGCGTTGATTTGGTAGCCGTTTCGCAAACCGTATGCTATTCCTCCCATTGCTTTACTGTTACCAAAATTTTGATCAGCTAACTGACCAAAGCCGTAGCGTGTATAGGGAGAATTTGTGCTTGTTTGGGCTACGGCCAGCCCTGTGACTGTGAGTAATATTGACGCACTAATCAGTCTTTTATAATTTATCATTATAGCTTAATATTCTGTTTAAACCTTTCAATACTAAAAATCTATCTGCAAAGATGATACTTTTTAATTTTGTATCAAAAGAAAATTCATCTCCGCCCGTTAAAAAAACCAAAAGCTCCGGATAATTCTTTTGAAGATGGGTGATATAGCCGCTCATTTCAAATTCCATTCCGCGAATGACTCCTGCCCGGATAGCCGTTTCTGTAGATTGTCCATACATCGGAACTTCTCCTTTAGCGCTTACTTTGGGAAGTTTGTCGGTGAATATGTTCAATGCCTTGAAACGCATACGCATTCCTGGAGAAATATTGCCTCCATGATAGGCTCCGTCAGCGTCAATAAAATCGTATGTGACACAGGTTCCTGCGTCAATAACCAGCACATCGTGTCCAGGCTTCAGCCAGTTTGCTGCGACCACAGCTGCTAAACGGTCCATGCCCAGTGTTTGAGGCGTTTTATATAAATTAGTGACGGGAACAGGGGTTTCATGACTTAATTCGATGATGTTAAAAGGCAATCTTTCCAGTTGGTGCCGGATCGTATTGCTTAGTGTTATGACAGAAGCTATGATACCTCGTTTCAACGGGTATCGGGAGCAAAGCATCGGGAGGCAATCTAAAGAATGATTGGAGCCACGAAATACTTCAACTAACTCGCCTTTGTCGAATATAGCCAATTTGGCTACTGAGTTTCCTATGTCGATTATTAAATTCACAACTTTGCTTTTTCGGCTGCAAAGTAACGCAAAAAATAAATAGGAATAGCAATAAAAAATGGTATTTGTGAGGAATTAATTAATATTTAGGTGTACTTTTGCATCGGTAAACAGAGAATGGAATTTATGAATAAATTAATTATAGCATTGATATTGTTATTCTTTTTCTTGGGTCAATCGGTTAGAGGTCAGGAAGATAACATAAAGGTAAGTCTGATGACTTGTGCTCCCGGTACGGAAATATATGCTTTGTTCGGGCATACTGCATTGCGCTATGAGGATAAGGCACGTGGAGAGGACTGGGTGTTTAATTATGGTATGTTCAGCTTTAATGCTCCCCATTTTATCTATCGTTTTGTCAAAGGAGAAACTGATTATGAATTGGGCGTAACCCGTTATCCTTATTTTGAAGGCAGTTATGCTATGCGTGGTTCCTCGGTTTATCAGCAGACATTGAATTTGACTATTTCGGAAAAACAGGAACTCAGAAGATTGCTGGAAGAGAATTATCTGCCGGAGAATAGGGTTTACCGTTATAACTTTTTCTATGATAATTGCACTACCCGTGCGCGTGATGTAATAGAAAGGTGTATTGAAGGGAAGGTTGTTTATTCTGAAGGAAAGGAGGGGCTCTCTTTTCGGGATATTGTCCATCAATATACTAAAGGACACAAATGGGATGAGCTGGGCATTGATATGTGTTTGGGCAGTGAAGCTGATAAGCCTATTGATGCGCGTAAGCAGATGTTCGCCCCTTTTTATTTGCTGGAAGCGGCAAAAAAAGCGACTATAGTAGTAGGTGACAGCGTGCGTCCTTTGATTCTGCATGAAAAAAAGGTGGTGGATGCAGAACCGGAGAATGTTGGTGACGGTTTTCCATTGTCACCCCTGGCGTGTGTCTTTATTTTAATAGGAATTACTTGTTTTGTAGGATGGTTGCAGTTTAAAACCAGGAAAATAATCTGGATTTGGGATTTGCTTCTTTTTGGTGTACAAGGGTTAGCGGGGTGTGTCATTACTTTCCTGGTCCTTTTTTCTACTCATCCTACGGTAGGGTCCAATTGGCTTATCCTTTTATTGAATCCTATCCCTTTACTTTACCTTCCGGTCATGGTTTGTCGAGCTATAAAAGGTAAAAAAGACCTCTATCATACAATAAATGTAGTGTATTTAACACTTTTTATAATGATAATGCCGTTTGTACAGCAAAAATTCAATGTAACGGTATTACCTTTGGCACTGTGTTTGTTGATATGTTCTGCAAACCACGTTTTATTATATTACAGACAAAACAATAAATGAAAGGACGCATCTTAACTTCTCTTTTGACTGTTATCGCATTAACAGGGTTGCAGGCACAGAACATTCCTGCGGTTCCCAGGTTGGTGGTCGGATTGACTATTGACCAGTTGCGGACTGATTATATAGAGGCTTTTTCGGCTTTATACGGTGAACGTGGTTTCAAGCGGTTGTGGAGAGAAGGACGGATTTATCGGAATGCCGAATATGACTTTATTAATGTGGATAAGTCATCAGCTGTAGCGGCCATTTATTCTGGCACTACACCTTATACCAACGGAATCGTGGGGGATAACTGGATGGACCGCAGTACTCTGCGAGTCCTTAATTGTGTGGACGATGCTGATTTTATGGGTATTTACACTTCAGAGTCCACTTCTCCGCAGAAAATGAAGGTGTCGACTTTGACAGATGAGTTGGTAATAGCCACACAAGGAATAGCTGAAGTTTATTCTATCGCTCCTACACGTGAAATGGCGGTGTTGGCTGCCGGTCATGCTTCGAAAGGTGCATTCTGGTTGAATGATGAAACAGGAAAATGGAGTGGCAGTACATATTATGGTACATTTCCTGCATGGGTGACTACTTATAATGACCGTGAAGGATTGGATTTCCGTATCGGCAATATGTCGTGGGAGCCTTATTTGCCTGTGACTGTCTATAAATATTTGACTAGCGAGAACAAACAAGTTACGTTCAAGCATAATTTCGATGACGAGCGGAAAAATAAATACCGTAAATTGAAAACAAGCCCTTATGCTAATGATGAGGTAAACCGTTTGGTTAATGCTTGTTTTAGTAATACTTCCATTGGAAAGGATGCTGTTCCGGACTTTTTGTCACTGGCATATTATGCCGGGAATTATGATCATAAGGCTCCTGCAGAACTCCCGATGGAAATGCAGGATACCTATGTACGTCTGGACAACAGTATTGCTGAATTATTGGAATTGATAGACCGGAAGGTTGGTTTGAACAATACTTTATTCTTTATAACCTCTACAGGATATGCTGACGCTGATCCTGTTGATTCTCCTCAATATAAAATACCGGGTGGAGAATTCCATATTGAACGTTGTTCTGCTCTGTTGAACCTTTATTTGGCAGCTATTTACGGTGAAGGACAATGGGTGGAGGCGCATTTTGAGCAGCAAATATACTTGAATCATAAGCTGATAGAGCAGAAACAACTGAATATATCCGAGATATTAAATCGTGCGGCAGAATTCTTGGTACAGTTCAGCGGAGTGAAAGATGTGTATTCTTCACAACGTTTGCAATTGGGAGCGTGGACTCCTACCATTGATAAAATTAAGAATTACTATAACCCGATATGTTCCGGAGATTTATGGATAGAAGTCTTACCAGGCTGGACTGTATTCCGTGAACATTCGCTTGATACGCAGGTGCAACGCTATTCATATGCGTCGGCTCCATTGATTTTCATTGGGAACGGAATGAAACCGGAAATAATCCATGCGCCTATAAAAATAGGCAATATAGCACCCACCGTAGCCCATTACATGCGTATTCGTGCTCCTAATGCAGCCGTTCTGGCACCAATGACAGACATCAGAAAATAATATTAAGGAGAGAAGTGCAAATAAATCAGCATTTTATTGTAACTTTGCACTTTCAAAAGTAATCAAATTAGAAAATAATAAAAACAAAAAATACAATGGGATTTAATGAATTTATTGGCAAATTGTTTGGAAATAAGGCCACTCGTGACATGAAAGAAATCAAGCCATGGGTTGATAAAATAAAGGCTGTTTATCCGGAAATTGCCAAATTGAGCAATGACGAGCTTCGTGCAAAAACAGTAGAATTAAAGAAGTACATTTCTGATTCGGCTGCTGAGGAACAAAAGAAGATAGAAGAATTGAAAGGTACTATCGAAACTACAGAACTGGAAGATCGTGAGGGCATCTTCGCGCAGATAGACAAACTGGAAAAAGAAGTGCTGGAAAAATATGAAAAAGCACTGGATGATGTACTTCCGCAGGCTTTTGCCATTGTAAAAGACACTGCACGCCGTTTTTCTGAAAATCCGGAATTGGTTGTAACCGCTACCGATTTTGACCGTGAACTGGCTGCTCAGGGAAAAGATTTTGTGCGTATTGAGGGCGATAAGGCGATTTGGCAGAACCATTGGATTGCTGGTGGTAATGACATGGTATGGAGCATGGTGCATTACGATGTGCAGTTATTCGGTGGTGTAGTGTTACATAAAGGCAAGATTGCCGAAATGGCTACTGGTGAAGGTAAGACGTTGGTAGCCACTTTGCCTGTGTTTTTGAATGCACTGACCGGTAATGGCGTACATGTAGTTACTGTTAATGATTACTTGTCAAAACGTGACTCGGAATGGATGGGGCCATTGTATCAGTTCCATGGATTGAGTGTGGACTGTATTGATAAACACCAGCCCAATTCTGATGCACGCCGCAGAGCTTATATGGCCGATATCACTTTCGGTACGAATAATGAATTCGGTTTCGATTACTTGCGTGACAATATGGCTGTCAGTCCAAAAGACTTGGTGCAGCGTAAACATAATTATGCTATTGTCGATGAGGTGGACTCTGTATTGATTGACGATGCTCGTACTCCGTTGATTATTTCTGGTCCTGTTCCTAAAGGTGAGGATCAGTTGTTTGAGCAACTCCGTCCTTTGGTAGAGCGTCTGTTTGAAGCTCAGAAAAAGTTGGCTACCCAATATTTGGCCGATGCCAAACGCTTGATTGCATCGGATGACAAGAAAGATCAGGAAGAGGGATTTTTGGCATTGTTCCGTAGTCATAAGGCACTGCCCAAAAATAAGCCGTTAATCAAGTTCCTAAGTGAACAAGGTATTAAGGCAGGTATGCTGAAGACAGAGGAAATTTATATGGAACAGAATAACAAGCGTATGCCTGAGGCCACTGATCCATTGTATTTCGTAATTGATGAAAAGCAAAACAGCGTAGATTTGACCGACAAAGGTATTGACTTGATTACAGGAAATGCGGCAGATCCTACTTTATTCGTTTTGCCTGATATTACTTCCCAATTGTCTGCTTTGGAAAATGAGACAGATTTGACAGAAGAAGAAAAACTGGCCAAGAAAGATGAACTGATGACAAATTACGCTATCAAGTCTGAACGCGTACACACTATCAACCAGTTGCTGAAGGCTTATGCCATGTTCGAAAAGGATGACGAATATGTTGTAATCGACGGACAGGTTAAGATTGTTGACGAACAGACAGGACGTATTATGGAAGGCCGTCGTTATTCTGACGGTTTGCATCAGGCTATTGAGGCCAAAGAAGGCGTGAAGGTGGAAGCTGCTACCCAGACCTTTGCTACCATCACTTTACAGAACTATTTCCGTATGTATCATAAATTGTCGGGTATGACCGGTACAGCGGAAACGGAAGCGGGAGAACTTTGGGATATTTATAAATTGGATGTCGTTGTTATTCCGACGAATCGTCCTATTGCCCGTAAAGATATGAATGATCGCGTTTATAAGACAAAACGTGAGAAGTATAAAGCTGTCATCGAAGAGATTGAAGAAATGGTAAAAGAAGGACGTCCTGTTCTGGTAGGTACCACTTCGGTGGAAATCTCTGAAATGTTGAGCAAAATGCTTGCAATGCGCAAGATTGAGCATAATGTGTTGAATGCGAAACTGCATCAAAGAGAGGCGGATATTGTGGCACAGGCAGGTCAGAAGAGTATCGTGACTATTGCTACCAACATGGCAGGTCGTGGTACCGACATTAAGCTGAGTCCGGAAGTGAAAGCTGCGGGCGGTTTGGCTATTATCGGTACGGAACGTCATGAAAGTCGCCGCGTGGACCGTCAGTTGCGTGGTCGTGCCGGTCGTCAAGGGGATCCGGGTTCATCTGTGTTCTTTGTATCATTGGAAGATGATTTGATGCGTTTGTTCTCTTCAGATCGTATTGCCAGTGTAATGGATAAACTTGGCTTCAAAGAAGGTGAGATGATTGAGCACAAGATGATTTCAAATTCCATTGAACGTGCTCAGAAGAAAGTGGAAGAAAATAACTTTGGTATTCGTAAACGCTTGCTGGAATATGATGATGTGATGAACAAACAGCGTGTGGCTGTTTATACCAAACGTCGTCATGCCTTGATGGGTGAGCGTATCGGTATGGATATCGTGAATATGATTTGGGATCGTTGCGCTTATGCTGTAGAATTGGGCGACTTTGATAATGTGAAGATGGAAATATTGCAGACATTGGCAATGGAAGTACCATTCACAGAAGAGGAGTACAACAAGATGAGAAAAGAAGATCTTGCTGAGAAAACCTTTGAAGCGGCAATGAACAACTTCAAGCGCAAGACAGACCGTATGGCCCAGATTGCCAATCCCGTTATCAAACAGGTATATGAGATGCAAGGACATATGTACGAAAACATCATGATTCCTATTACGGATGGCAAACGCTTGTATAATATCTCTGTCAACTTGAAGGCGGCTTATGAAACAGAAGGCAAGGAGATTGTGAAGTCATTTGAGAAGGCGATTCTGCTTCATACTATTGATGATGCATGGAAAGAAAACCTGCGTGAACTGGATGAACTGAAACATTCTGTACAGAATGCTAGCTATGAGCAGAAAGATCCGCTGCTGATCTTTAAGTTGGAATCTGTCAATTTGTTTGACAACATGGTAAATAAGATCAATAACAATACCATTTCTGTATTGATGCGTGGACAAATCCCGGTTCAAGAACCGGAACAAGTTCGTGAAGCTGCTCCCGAACCGCAGGCTCCTCGTCAACAGTATAGAGAGGAAAAGCAGGATTTAAGTGATCCTCACCAGCAAGCTGCTGCCGAACATGACACCCGCGAGGTAAAGCGTGAGCCGGTTCGTGCGGAAAAGACAGTGGGTCGTAACGATCCTTGTCCTTGCGGAAGCGGTAAGAAATATAAGAACTGTCACGGGCAAAATGCGTGATAAATAACGATTATTATAGAAACGTTCGGGTAGAATTTACTACCCGGACGTTTTTTTTATTCCTTTTAACTTACTTCTTACATAAATAAGCGTATTTTTGTTCCCTAAGAAAAAATGATAATATGAAAAGATCCGCCTCATTAATAATTCTAGTTGCCGGGACACTTTTTGCTTCCTGCAGCAGTTTGCAGACCATATCTTTTGACCAGTTACAGGCAGCCGATGTCAGTTTTCCGGATGCTGTGAGAAAAGTGGCTGTGATAAACAATATGCCTGTACTGAAAACTAAAGATAATCATGAAATACTGAGCAGTGAGTTGGAAGGCGATGGTAAAGTGGCATCCGAAGCTTTGGCAGAGAATATTGCCAATGTGAATTATTTCGATCAGGTCATTATCTGTGATTCTGTATTCCGGGCACAGGATAAAGTGCCACGGGTTAATGTCATTCTGACTAAAGAGGAAGTACGGAAACTGAGCGAGGACTTGGGAGTGGATATGATATTGTCTTTTGATCGTATTCATATTCAGACTAAGCCCGGCGTACTGTTCTATCCGGATTTTCCTATGCCTATAGATGCTGTAGATGGAATTATATCTCCGATTGTTAGAGTATATATTCCCAATCGTGATAAACCTTTGTTTGTAGTTGCC
Organism: Bacteroides sp.; assembly: GCA_019414725.1. Taxonomy (GTDB): domain Bacteria; phylum Bacteroidota; class Bacteroidia; order Bacteroidales; family Bacteroidaceae; genus Phocaeicola. Next base: position 11,051 of record DXLM01000006.1, on the reverse strand, counting down.
AAGCAAGATACCATTTCCTGGGAAATAGAACCAGCTCTTTCTGACCGGAAGATAGTAAAAGAAGCTTCGGAATATGCCGCTTCTATTCCAGTAGAACATCTGTTGCCACATTGGGATGAGGTGGCTCGTTTTTATTACGATGGCGGGAATATTGAAATGCGCGATGCCGGTGTATATCTTCGTGAGAACAATTGGGATGAAGCGTATAGTCAGTGGAAGATAGCCTATGAGAAGAGAAAAGGCCAGCAAAAGATGAAAGCGGCTTTTAATATTGCACTATATTATGAAATAAAGGATAATGTAGAACAGGCCAAGGAATGGTTGGGTAAAGCGAAGAATTTGGTGAAATCAGGCAGCAGGGATGAACAATTGATAGCCTTTTATTCATTGGAGTTAGAGAAAAGAGAGAGTAAGCTATCCCAATTGAGAATACAAATGAAACGTTTTGATGATAATTTTTAGAGAATAAGTGTTGAGAGAAAGATTTTTTTTGTACTTTTGGATATAAATAATATATAAAATTGATTTTGGTATGAAACTCAGTGCACAGTCACATGCTTCTATTGCGTCTTCGCTTCGGGAAGCGGTTGATAAATATATAGCGGATGGAGAGAGAACGGTAGTCACCGATATCCATTTGCAGCCTAAGCAGGACAGTGGTGAATTAGTTATTTTTAATGATGATGACGAAGAATTGTCACGTACCATAATTGAAGAGTGGGTGGATTATAGTGAAGATGATTTTTATACAATAGTAGAGCGTATACTTCGTGGGGAGATCAACGCATTGAAAGATACGGGAGTTTTGGATAAGTTAGCTATAATGAAGCCTTATTCTTTTGTTTTGGTTGATGAGGATAGGGAAACTGTAACCGAACTTTTATTGATAGATGATGAAGACACTTTATTGCTGAATGATGAACTTTTAAAGGGTTTGGATGAAGAATTGGATGCATTTTTAAAAGACTTGCTTGAAAAATAGATAAAATAATAGGAGCATCGGGATAGTAAAGTTTCCGATGCTTTTTTATATCATAGGTGAGGAAAATGTTTTTTCAAGAGTGGCGTTTAAAATATTGTTTTCTCATCCATCGGTCAAAAACCATGAATAAGGGTATAGTTATGATGAATAGCAGATAAATGAGAGGAATTTGTATTTTTAAAACATGACTGCCAGCAAGAAATGCATGATACATAGTTTCCTTAATGTGCTTTCCAAAATAAATATACAGACCGATGCTGCCGCTTATTATTAAGAATAGAGAAGCAGCAATAGTAGCTAGTAACATCTTTCTCTCCTGTTTCTTTTCACGTAAGAGTATAGCTTCCTCTACTTTCTGCATGGTGCGGAAAGTAAAATTGGAGGTCAGCCGGAATTGGGGCTGTTCTTTTACAGCCTTCATTAATCCTTTATCTTTTTGTTTCTCGTTCATTCTGCTTCTGTTATGAGTATATATAATTTTTTTCTTATTCGATGCAATTTTACTTTTGCATTGCTTTCCGTCAGTCCCAGGATAAGAGCGATTTCACCGATAGTTTTCTCTTCATTATAAAATAGGGAAATCAAGGCGCGTTCTTCTGCATCCAGTTTCTTGATGGCCTTATTGAGCTTTCCTACCCGTTCCCCGCTTTCATCATTCAGGGCATCGTCTATTTGCTGGTCGGATATATTCATTAACATGGCACTGTCCATAACAATTAACTCTTGTTTTCTTTTTCTGGTTGCCGATATGGCGGTGTTATATGCAATGCGGTATATCCATGTAGAGAAACTACTCTCTGCTTTAAACGACGAAAGATGTTCAAAGGCTTTCAAGAACGTATCCTGGGTCAACTCTTCCGCATCCTCCTGATTCTCCACGATGCGTATAATCAAGATAAATACTTGCTGACTGTATTTATCCAAGAAGTATTCGTAGAGAGAAGTTTCTCCTTTTAATATCCTATGAATAATATGTGTTTCGTCGTTTTCCATTTTGTCTATTAGACGCAGGGCTGGGAGAGAGGTTACATAAAAAGAGAAAATATTTTTTTCTTTCTCAAAAGTGTAACCTCTTTGGCTACGCAGCGTCTAATGAATACAAAGGAACAAAATTAATAACTTAAATACGAATAAATTATGGGTTACATTACCGGTTGGATTGTTGTAGGTATCATTACATTAGGAATCTACAAATTATTTGAACTTTTTGTTGGTAAGAAAGAGCGTCTTACTATGATAGAAAAATTGGGAGACAAGTTAGATCCTTCCATGTTGGGGAACAGGCTTAGCCTGCCTCTTCCTGTAGGAACTCCTTTCATGTCATCTTCCCCGATTTCTTTCTCGGCCTTGAAATTTGGCTGTTTGTTGCTGGGTATGGGACTAGGGTTGTTGACTGGTTATATTATTTGTGTAACCACGGTTCCCGATTATTTCACAGAGCGTAATTGGCGCATGAGCGAGTTAACTTCATTGATTTATGGTGCAAATGTCTTGCTTTTTGGTGGTTTGGGCTTGGTAGTTGCTTTTATAGTAGAATTGAAAATTTCTCAGAAAAACAGGAAAGATCATACCCGTTGAATAATGAAAGACAATTAGAAAAAAGAAAGAGATGTGTCAAAATTTGAAGTAATTATCAAAACTATCCGAGCTTTGCAGCAAGACAATAGCAGAATTACTTTTGACACATCTCTTTATTAAAAAAGAAGTGATGACCGCTTTACATAGAATGTTGCAATCTCTGTAAAGCGGTATATTTTTTTATTTTTTCAGAGCAGCAATACTTTCTTTTAAAGAAGCTATTTTGCTTTCTGCATCAGCCTGTTTCTTACGTTCCATATCAATAACGTTGGCTGGTGCTTTGCTGACAAATTTTTCATTGCTTAATTTTTTCAATACACTTTGCAAAAAGCCTTCCTGATATTTTAAATCAGCCTCCAGTTTTGCCAGTTCTTCTTCTGTGTTGATTAAATTGCCCAATGGTATGGCATATTCAGTGGTACCTACCATAAATGAGCCGGAGCCGTCAGCTTTATTCTCTACGGCTTCGATAGAAGAGAGGTTACACAATTTAGTAATAACAGGATTGAATGTAGCTACTGGATTTACACCTACTACTTGCAACTCCAAAGTTTCTTTCTGTGCAATGTTTTTCTGTAAACGAATAGTACGGATACCACCGATTACTTCTTTCACTACTTCAAATTCTTTGACGATAATCTCATTACAAGCAGTCGGAATGTTCAATTGCTGGACCATCAGGCTTTCCCCTTCTTTGCGGTCATATATATGTTGCCATAACTCTTCGGTAATGAAAGGCATGAACGGATGCAGCAACTTCAGCAAGTTATCAAAGAAGCCTAAAGTTTTTTCATAGGTCGCTTTGTCAATGGGTTGTCCGTATGTCGGCTTGATCATTTCCAGATACCAGCTTGAGAATTCGTCCCAGAATAATTTGTATACAGCCATCAGTGCTTCGCTCAAACGATATTTGCCGAATAAGTCAGCTACTTCTGCAGCTGTTTTTGCCAACATGGATTCAAACCATTCAGTGGCCAGTCTTGCATATTCGGGCTGTGCAATATCGGCAACTTCCCAACCTTTCACCAAGCGGAATGCATTCCATATTTTGTTATTGAAGTTACGTCCTTGTTCACATAACGCATCATCAAATAAAATATCGTTTCCTGCGGGAGCGGCAAGCATCATACCCATTCGCACGCCATCGGCACCATACTTGTCAATTAGTTCCAACGGGTCGGGTGAATTACCCAAAGACTTTGACATCTTACGTCCCAGTTTGTCGCGTACGATGCCTGTGAAATAAACGTTTTTGAACGGCATATCACCTTTATATTCATATCCTGCCATAATCATTCGTGCCACCCAGAAGAAAATGATATCCGGTCCTGTAACCAAGTCACTAGTAGGATAATAGTAGTTTATTTCTTCATTATTAGGATTATTGATACCGTTAAATAAAGAAATGGGCCACAGCCATGAAGAGAACCAAGTGTCCAGACAGTCATCGTCTTGACGTAAATCTTCCATTTTCAGATTGGTATTACCGGTTTTTTCTTGTGCCAACTTCAAAGCTTCTTCCGCTGTTTCGGCTACTACATAACCGCCTTCGGGCAGAAAGTATGCCGGAATGCGATGTCCCCACCAAAGCTGGCGGCTGATACACCAGTCTTTGATATTTTCCAGCCAGTTTTTGTAGGTGTTCTTGTATTTGGCAGGATAGAATTTCAGTTCATCATTCATTACAGGAGGCAATGCCATGTCTGCAAAATGTTGCATCTTCAAGAACCACTGCATGGACAGTTTCGGTTCGATGGCTACATTGGTACGTTCCGAGAAACCTACCTTATTAGTATAAGCTTCTACCTTTTCCAGCAATCCGGCAGATTGCAAGTCTTGTTCAATCTGTTTACGTACATCAAAACGGTCCATACCTACATACAGTCCGGCAGCTTCGCTCAGTGTTCCGTTATCATTGAAGATATCAATGCTGGGCAAGTTATATTTTTCGCCAAGCATATAGTCATTCACATCATGGGCGGGTGTTACTTTCAGACATCCTGTACCAAATTCAATGTCTACGTAGTCGTCTTCGATAACCGGAATGATACGGTTTACCAGTGGTACAATTACCTTTTTGCCTTTCAGCCATTGGTTTTTCGGGTCATTGGGATTGATACACATGGCAGTATCTCCCATAATTGTTTCGGGACGAGTGGTAGCAACTACCGCATAGCGTCCTTCAGCATCACCTTCTACTTTGTAACGGAGATAATACAGTTTGCTGTGTTCTTCCTTATAAATAACTTCTTCATCACTGAGAGCTGTCAGTGCTTTTGGGTCCCAGTTTACCATGCGTACACCGCGATAGATCAAACCTTTGTTGTAAAGGTCTACGAATACTTTGATGACACTTTCGCTACGTTCTTCGTCCATGGTGAATGCTGTACGGTCCCAATCGCAGGATGCACCTAGTTTGCGCAGCTGTTTCAGGATAATACCTCCATGTTCTTCTGTCCACGCCCAGGCATGTTTCAGGAATTCGTCACGGCTAAGGTCAGTTTTCTTTATACCTTGTCCGGCCAGTTTGTTCACCACTTTGGCTTCTGTGGCAATGGAAGCATGGTCGGTTCCCGGCACCCAGCAGGCATTCTTGCCTTCCATGCGGGCACGGCGTACTAATATATCCTGAATGGTATTGTTTAGCATGTGTCCCATATGGAGTACTCCGGTTACGTTGGGTGGTGGAATGACGACTGTGTAAGGTTCACGTCCGTCGGGTTTTGAACTAAAGAGTTTGTTGTCCAGCCAATACTGATACCATTTTCCTTCCACGTCAGCGGGATTGTACTTACTTGCTAATTCCATTTTATATTTTATTTATTTAATTGATTATCGCATAATTGAGTGCAAAATTAATAAAAGTCGTTGGATTATTATGTACTTTTGCACTACAAAATGATATTAATAAACTGATTATGCATACAAGAAAAGAACAAATGGAAGCATTTGGCCGCTTCCTCGATATTTTAGACGAGTTGCGAGAGAAGTGTCCTTGGGATCGGAAACAGACGAATGAAAGTCTGCGTCCTAATACGATTGAAGAAACTTACGAACTTTGTGATGCTTTGATGAAGGATGACAAGAAGGATATCTGTAAAGAGTTGGGTGATGTGTTGTTGCATGTGGCCTTTTATGCAAAGATAGGTAGTGAAACAGGAGATTTTGATATCAAGGATGTGTGTGACTGTCTTTGTGAGAAGCTGATTTTCCGTCATCCTCATGTTTTTGGCGAAGTGAAAGCCGAGACTGCCGAGAAGGTGACTGAAAATTGGGAACAGTTGAAGATGAAGGAAAAGGATGGTAACAAAATGGTTTTGAGTGGAGTACCTTCTGCTTTACCTTCGCTAATCAAGGCATACCGCATTCAGGATAAGGCCCGCAACGTGGGATTTGATTGGGAGGAGCGTTCGCAGGTTTGGACTAAAGTAAAAGAGGAGATCGGCGAGTTTGAAGCTGAGGTGGAGAACATGGATAAGGAGAAGGCGGAAGCGGAATTCGGTGATGTAATGTTCAGTCTTATAAACGCGGCCCGCCTTTACAAGATTAATCCGGATAATGCATTGGAACTCACTAACCAGAAGTTTATCCGTCGTTTCAATTACTTAGAGGAACACACCATCAAACAGGGAAAGAACTTGAAGAATATGACTTTGGAAGAAATGGATGCTATATGGAATGAGGCTAAAAAGGAAGAAAAATAGTAGGGTTGGAATTGTTTTTTATGATGTGTGCTATTTTTGTCTTGCTTGTTTTTCTGTTTTAATCAATAAAGGGTATTGTATTTATTCTAGGTAATTTAATGTATGGTGATATCAAATTGTGTTCTATAAGAATGAGGGGCTGTCTTTTTTATGACAGCTCCCCATTCTTTATGAAATAAGTTTTATATGAATTTTATTCTACCCATTCTTTGATGGCTTGTGAAGGATCAGGATTTAAAACAGCACCTTTGTTGAATACATTTTCATAAAGACTGATAAAGATATTCATCCAGGGCGCACAGTAGCCTTCTATTGAATTAAATCGATATCCGATAGGAGCATTAGTACCCGGATAACCACGAACAACTTGTAACTCTAACCGTTTGTAATCCCAAAAGATGATCCCTTCACCCCAGAATTCAATACGTTTCTGTTCAACAACCTTCTTTTGAAACTCTTTTAGATCATTTGCTTTACATGTATAGCTACCCACAGAAGTATTATAACGAAATGTATTTACGAAATCTTCTAATTTAGAAATACCGGCTGCTAATCCTTGGCTCATTCCTATTGCTTCGGCTTCGATTAAATACATTTCCTCTATACGCATTAACGGATAGTCAACGGCAGCTCCGATTGTATAATCGTTCATTTCTCCATTTTTAGGTCGGAATTTGATACCTGTATATGGAGGCATATCAGCGAAATCATCATCGGTCAACAAAGTTCTATATTTAGTTCCGGGAGCTTTGTGTGCATCTTCAGGAGCAATCCAAGTTGTTTTTCGCCAGTCTGCATTTGGTATTTGATCGAACAATTTTTTGCCGATAAGCTTGTATCCTTGCCATTTTCGGTTACCGTAACCGAAAGTTTGTTCAGGACACATGCTTCCGGCAAAGTTGAGCCAATAGCTATGTACATCCTCGGTAGTCATGATGGATCCCCATACCCATGAATTGGTTAGTACACTGTTGAAGCCGGTAGTATAGCTGTCTCCACCAAACCATTCCTTTTCGGTCAGAGGCATTGCTCCGCTTTCGTTAATGACTTTGCGTGCGTATTCGGCTGCTTTAGTGAAACAAGTTTCTTTTGATGCAATGTTTAAATCTGTATTGTTGTTTAGGGTGTTGAGATCTTCAGGGTAAAGTTCGAAACGAGATCCCATTTCCAGCCACATACGTGCCATCAGACCATGGACAACCGGGGTACAGGGCAAGTTTTTGGTTGGGCGTTGATAATCACTCAAAAGCTCCTCAGCTGAGGCTAGGTCATCTAATATGAATTTGTATACGGCATAGAAGGGAGCACGTGGATTATTACGCCCTTCTTCTTCTGTGGTTTCAGCGGTAATAATAGGTACGGTTATGCCATATAAATTTTTACTGGCTGCTTCTGCATCTAATTTCTCTACTCCTGTTTTTTTATATTCATACATTCGGACTAAGTCCATGTATATCATGGCTCTATAAGATAGGCATATACCTTTATAATACTTGTTTTCGGGTGCATCATCTGCTTTTTCTAAAGCACTCAGTGCATTATTTACATTATTCAGAAACTTGTAGTTATAATACCAAATGGTATTGACAACATCGGCATCACCCAAATCATTACATACTCCATAAGTATCAAAAAAGTCAAATTTGGGTTCGTGGCAGAAGAAGTCTTCGCATGCACTTTCTCTGATTAAATTATATCCACTATATCCAAAATCATGATAAAATTGTGGACCGTAACTTCTAAATGCATTAATAAATGCGACTACTGAATTTACCATTGCGCTGATAGCTTGGTCAGATTTTCCTATTTGGTCTATGGTAGCTGTGCTACTTTCTGGAAATACCTCTTCGATACAACTGTTTAAGCTTAATGCTGATGACAGACATGCAGCAATCATTAGTTTGGTAATATATTTCTTTTTCATATTCTTGATTGTTTATGTGTTGATTAGAATTGTAAACTTAGACCGGCAGAGAATGCGCGTACGGCTGAATATTCTCCGGATGAATCTTTATTTCCGTTCCATGTTACGCGTGAATCGAAACCTTTTCTTTTTGACCAATAATAAACATTGTCACAGGCCACATAAATGCGCAGATTAGTTAGATATAGACTTCTAAGTGTTTTTTTGCTGAAAGTATATCCTAATTGAATGTTTTGAATACTTATGGAAGATGCATTAGTTAGAAACCTGTCGGATGTTTTTACACTGTACAGGTCATTGAATTGCCATTGTGGAATATCACTTTGAGTATTCTCCGGGCTCCATGCTTTATAAATATCTTTGTGAACATTGTATCCTAAATGAGTTGAAGTAGGAGGTGACATTAATGCTTGGTAACCATAGTCGTATGCCTGACCTCCTATACTGTAGTTTATTTGTGTAGAGAAATCAAAACCATAAAATGAAAGAGAGGTATTGATACCACCGTATAGGTCTGGAACAGCGTCACCACATAAGTATAGATCAGCTTGAGAATAGGTTGTTGTTGTTTTCATCTCACCGGTTTGCTTATCTGTATAATACCATTGTGGTTTGCCTTCTTCGGACACACCTGCATATTTTTGAACATAGTTAGTATACATTGGAAGTCCTTCTCCGTAATAATACAGACCGTTTACATAACCGGCATGTCCATCTATAATGTCTGTTTTTTTACTTTCTGCAAGACGGCTGATCTTATTTCTATAATGTGTTGCATTAAAGCCAATATTCCATGTTACGTTTCTAGTCTTGACTGGTATATATTTTAAATCAATTTCAACACCTTTGTTATTCATGTCACCAATATTGTCATAATAGCCTGAGTACCCTAATGATAAAGGTACAGAAAAACGGTTAAGCATATCAGTAGTTCTGCGATTGAAATATTCTATGCTACCACTTAATCTGCCTTTTAATAGTTCGAATTCTATACCTAAATTTATATTTGTATTGGTTTCCCAGGTAATATTTTTATTTCCTTTTCTGGAAAAACCTAATGATAACTCATTATTGCTGTTATTGATATTGTAAGTATCTACATATAAGAAATCGTCTATTCTGTCATTACCCTGTTGACCTACAGAAAACTTTAGTTTTAATAAATCGAGCCATTTAATGTCATCCAACCATTTTTCTTTGGTAAGAATCCAGGCAGTTCCCACAGAGTAGAAATTACCCCAGCGATTATCCGGGTGAAAGCGGGAAGAGGCATCGCGCCGGTAAGAAAGTTGGAAAAAATATTTGCTGTCATAGTCGTACATACCTCGGAATAAATATCCTTCAGTATTGTATTTACTCTTATAGGATGACTCATCGTTGGTACCACTGATGGCACCGTTTAATTCTTGATTCTGAAAAAAAGAGAACATACTGTTTTTGGCTGCGTATAATTCTTCATAAACGTTATTAAAGCTTTCATGACCTGCCATCAATGAAACGTTATGTAATCCGAAGCTATGATTATAATTTAATATTTGTTGTAGGTTGAGGGTTGTTCGACGCCAATGCTGGACATTGATGCTTCCATTCAAAGAATTTGCTGTTCCATAAAAAGGATTTAAAGCATTTTTGTACCGGCTGTCACGTATCGAAGTGCCTGCATTGAATGTGAATTTGAAGTCTTTCAGGAAATTAATATCTATAAATGCGTCTCCATTCAAAGTATTTGCAGAGGTGTTATATGTATCGAGCTGACTTAATTTTATTCCGTTAGAGTTCGGGTTGATAGGACGGTTTAGAGGACCTTGGTTGGATACTCCGAAATCGTACATGTCACCATTTTTATCCTGCATGATCTTACCATTTGTATCACGTAGGTAAAGTGGATATATGGGAGCTGTATTGAAAGCTTGGCTAAAACCGCCAGCGGCTGAATTCTGTATTGAATGTGTATAACTGATGTTGGCGCCAAATCTCATCCACGGTTTAGCCTGATATGTGGTTTTCAAACGACCGGTGATACGGCTATAATCAGACCCTTCTGCTATACCGTCTTCATCTAAATATCCAAAAGAAGCATAGATTTGTGCTTTATCACTTCCGCCTGAAATATTGACGTTGTATTCTTGGCGTAATGCTGTATGATATACAGCATCGACCCAATTGTCGGGAGTGAGATAATAACCGTTTACTATCCGTCCTAATTTTGCATTAGGATTAAGAAGACCGTTTTTACCAATCAGATATTCTCCTTCAGGATATGAATATACGTTGTAGGATAAACCACCGGTTTGACTGTTGGTTCCTATCATATTAGTATTTGCGCTGACATATGCTTGGTCAGGAGTTTGTCCTTGGGCATTTAAATAATAATTGTATAATGCTTTATAGTGTGCTTGATAATATTCTCCTGGATCTTTTATGTAGTCATATTCTATTTCACCACGGGTATTGGCACTCCATTTAGCGTCTACTGTGATTTTTGCATCGCCTGCTTTGGCTGATTTTGTTGTTATAATTATGACACCGTTAGCACCTCGAGCACCATAAAGAGCTGTGGATGCTGCATCTTTTAGTACAGAAATAGATTCTACATCTGCTGGATTGATGTTATTCCATCCTCCTTCGTATGGCATACCGTCTAATACGATGAGGGGATCTGTTTTTGCGCTCATTGAACTGATGCCACGTATCAGAATGCTTGGAGTTTCTCCAGGCTGCCCATTTGTCATTGTCATTTGTAGGCCTGCCACTTGTCCAGATAAACTTTCTATGACATTAGTAACCGGACGTTTAGTTATTTGTTCTGTATGAATCATTTTTGCAGATCCTGTAAAAGCTGATTTTTTTGCAGTACCATAAG
>DXLM01000059.1 GCA_019414725.1 Bacteroides sp. | reverse complement strand
CTATCGACTTTATATGCCATCTTACGTTTTAGGGACATTTACTGAATATCCCTAAGTATAGGAAACATGCTTTAGTCATTTCATTAGTCATAGCCGCTATCATTACTCCGACCTCTGATGTCGTAACTTTACTGATGGTTACTTTCCCGATGTTTGTATTGTATGAGGTCAGTATCTTTATCGTACGGCGTACTGGTAGAAAATGTAAATCGGAAATTATCTGATAGATAGTGCTTTATGAGGACTTGGCCTGATAGCCTTCCTGACATGCGGAAAGCTCAATGAAATTTGTACGAATTTTAAAAAAACATCGAGAAGAATTACTTGAAAGATGCTGATATTTTAGAAAAAACATCAGCATCTTTTTTGTTTCTGCTTTTCACGTCCCTCACATTTCTTATTGAAATACTTTTTTGAGCGTGTTGGCCAGAGTTGTATTTCCTTTGCCAAATTCGAACTTATTCTTGTTTAGCTTCTCCTTCTTCTATTTTTCGGGTAACAAACTGGATCTTTAAGTTTGCTTCTTTCTGTTCCTTACGTATTTCTTCCATTCCTGCAAGAATTCGTGCCAGATTGCTTACCTCTGTGATTGCTTTTATGTCATTGGCATACATCGTTGTTTTGTAGTTACGGTCGCCTATGAATTCCAGTTTGAGACTTTTCTTATCCTTATTGGCTGCGATGTAAGCTGCTACACCTCCGTCATTGCCTACTTTATAATCAGCCTTTTCTATGGCACGCCCTAAGTCTGTTGTTTCGTAGCTGTCTGTCGAAGCTGGAGTTTCGGCAAATGTATCATCGTTTGCACTTACTTTCACTGCAGTGTGGTGTATGTTGCCTCCTGCACAGTAAATAGATGTAAGCGACATTTCGCCCAGTTCGTTTACCTGTGCACGCAAGAAAGAGCGTCCGATGTTTTTTTCTACTACCTGCGACGGGTAGAAATAGTTTCCGATTTCCTGATAGGCAGTATCTTTCTCTAAAACGAAATTTCCCTTTATCGAGTCAAGTTCAGCTTGCTTGACGGTCATCATACTGTCCAGATAAGCCAGCGTCTTATGCTGTTCCTGCAAATCTATCTGTTGCATCAAATGGATTCCTGCCTTACGTACATCTACTGCCTTAGGATAATAGGTACGTATGCTGTCTATTTGTAGCCGGGCGAGGTTATAGTCGCCTGCTGCGAAAGCTAGTTCCGCACGTTGGAAAAGTTTTCCGGCATTTTTACTGTCGCTATTGCATCCGGATAGTAGGAATGCTAAAGTTGCAGCTGCTAAGATTATCTTTTTCATATAATTAAGCGATTTATTGTGGAACAAAAATACAATTAAATCGCTTATTCTCTACGAGGCTTTTCATTTTTTTGTAATTTTGCACGCTAATTTTGTAATAGACATGGAATTGAAAGAACACTTTACAGGCAAAATATTCAATTTGATATCTGATACTGCTGATGAGTTAGGATTGGAATGCTATGTCGTGGGAGGTTATGTCCGCGATATTTTCCTGAACCGTCCTTCGAAAGATATTGATGTGGTAGTAGTAGGCAGCGGAATCGAAATAGCCGAAGCGTTCGGAAGAAAATTAGGACGTGGCGCTCATGTTTCTGTATTCAAGAATTTTGGTACGGCACAGGTGAAATATCATGACCTGGAAGTCGAATTTGTTGGAGCCAGAAAAGAGTCGTATAGTCACGACAGCCGTAAGCCGGTAGTAGAAAACGGAACGTTGGAAGATGATCAGAACCGCCGAGACTTTACCATCAATGCGCTGGCTGTATGCCTAAACAAATCACGCTATGGAGAATTGGTCGATCCCTTTGGGGGACTGGACGACTTGAAAGAGCGTACCATACGTACTCCGCTTGATCCGGACATAACGTTCAGTGATGATCCTTTACGTATGATGCGCTGCATCCGTTTTGCTACTCAGCTGAATTTTTTCATTGAGGACGAAACGTTTGATGCGTTGGAACGTAACCGGGAACGTATTAAGATTATTTCTCGGGAGCGGATAGCTGATGAATTAAATAAGATCTTGCTTTCTCCTGTTCCTTCTAAAGGCTTTGTAGACTTAGACCGTTGCGGATTGTTGGAACTGATTTTCCCGGAATTTGTGGCCTTGCAAGGTGTAGAGGTAAAAAACGGAAGAGGGCATAAGGATAATTTCTATCATACATTGGAGGTGGTAGACAATATAGCAAAGGTTACTGATAATTTGTGGTTGCGTTGGGCTACTTTGCTTCACGATATAGGAAAACCTCGTACCAAACGTTGGGATCCCCGTATCGGATGGACATTCCATAATCATAATTTCGTCGGAGAGAAGATGATTCCTGATATATTCAGAAAGATGAAGCTGCCGATGAACGAAAAGATGAAATATGTTCAAAAGCTTGTAGGCTTACATATGCGCCCTATCGTAATTGCTGATGAGGAAGTGACTGATTCTGCCGTAAGACGCTTGCTTTTCGAAGCCGGTGACGATATTGATGACTTGATGCTGCTGTGCGAAGCAGATATTACATCGAAGAATGAAGTCCGTAAGCAACGCTTCCTTGATAACTTCAAGCTGGTTCGTCAGAAACTGAAAGATCTGGAGGAAAAAGACCGTATCCGAAATTTCCAGCCTCCTGTAGATGGTGCTGAAATTATGAAAGTTTTCAATTTGCAGCCCTGCCGCGAAATCGGTAGTTTGAAAAGTTCTATAAAGGATGCTATCCTGGATGGAGTGATTCCAAATGAACATGATGCTGCTTTTGAATATATGCTGAAGAAGGCAAAACAGATGGGACTGGAGCCTGTCAATTTATAACTTGTTATGCTCCCTGCTTTTACTCTTTTAACGCAGGGAGCGTAGCCGGTAAAAAGGAAAAAATATTCTTCTCTAAAGGCAATAAGAAATTAATTTAATTATCCAAATAGAAAAGTTGGTATAAATAATAGTTTGCCATTTATATGTCCTGTAGGTGCTTCTGGGTTATTTTTCTTTCTTAAAAGTTGTCCAATTTAGAAAATTATCAAGATTCTGATTTTTGTTTATTTCTTTAAAGCCATATCTTTGTATGGCTTTTTGCTAGGTAACAAAAGTGTTTCAAAAGGGAATGCCGTGAAAATCGGCAACAGTACCCGCTGCTGTGATTCTTAATGAACCGAAGGCAATGCATAAGCAAACCACTATTGTTTTTTTACAATGGGAAGGTGGCTGTCGGGGAGAGATCAGTCAGAAGACCTGCCGCAAAGAGCAAAGCCAACTTTTATATTAACTTATTCGTTACAAGCCAGTATGAATTTAACTGAAATCTGTATTATCAAGCGTGACGGGAAGCGGGAAAACTTTTCGCCTTCAAAGATTACAAATGCTATCAGTAAAGCGTTCAACGCAACGGGGATTGCTCATCAGGAAGAACTGATTGACGAGATTACACAGCGTGTTATCAATCATTTTGAGAATCCTACTATCGGAGTCGAAGAAATTCAGGACCTCGTAGAAACGGAATTGATGAAGGTACAGCCTGAAGTGGCTAAAAAATATATCATTTATCGCCAGTGGAGAAATACGGAACGCGATCGGAAAACTCAGATAAAGCATATCATGGATGGTATTGTTGCCATAGATAAAAATGATGTGAATCTGAGTAACGCCAATATGTCGAGCCATACTCCGGCCGGACAGATGATGACCTTTGCTTCGGAAATAACAAAGGATTATACCTATAAATATTTGTTGCCGAAACAATATGCTGAGGCACATCAGTTGGGAGATATACATATTCATGATCTGGACTATTATCCTACCAAGACTACGACGTGTATTCAGTACGATCTTGACGATCTGTTTGAACGCGGTTTTCATACTAAGAACGGAAGTATCCGTACACCTCAGTCTATTCAAAGCTACGCAACACTAGCTACAATTATATTCCAGACCAACCAGAATGAGCAGCACGGAGGACAGGCTATTCCGGCTTTCGATTTCTTCATGGCAAAAGGCGTATTGAAAAGTTTCCAGAAAGTCGTTGTTTCTTCTATTTCTTTTTATTTCGATATGAAAGGCATGGAAGTAGATGAGGCGAAGTTGCAGGCGTTGGTAAAACAGCATGTTGCTTCAATAGCTCCTTCTGAAGATGAAAAAAAGATTCTTCTTGCAGCATTTGCTGACCAGCAGATCAATCTTACAGCCGATGAACTGGAACATATTTTGAAAAAGGCTTATAGTCAGGTACGTAAAGATACTCATCAGGCAATGGAAGGGTTTATTCATAACCTGAATACGATGCATTCACGCGGAGGAAATCAGGTTGTGTTCAGTTCTATCAATTATGGAACAGATACTTCTGCCGAAGGACGAATGGTGATAGAAGAACTGCTGAAAGCTACTATTGAAGGTTTGGGTACGCGGGGAGAAGTACCTGTATTCCCCATTCAGATATTCAAGATAAAGGATGGTGTGTCTTATTCGGAAGCCGACTACAAACGGGCAATGGAAGACTTTGATGCGGCAATGGAAGGTAAGGTAGAGTTTGAAGCTCCTAATTTCGACTTGTTCCTGAAAGCTTGCCGTACTACGGCAAAAGCTTTATTCCCGAATTTTATGTTCCTTGATACTCCTTTCAACCAGCATGAAAAATGGGATGCCAGCGATCCAAAACGTTATCGCTATGAACTGGCAACAATGGGATGCCGTACGCGTGTCTTCGAAAACTTGAATGGAGAAAAGACTTCCTTGGGACGTGGTAACCTTTCGTTTACTACGATGAATCTTCCCCGACTGGCTATCGAAGCCCGCATCAAAGCAGAAAGCATGTCAGATTGCCAGAGTCAGGATGCAATAGAACGTCTGGCAAAAGAAATATTTATCAGTTCTGTGCATGATATGGCAGTCTTTATTGCAGAACAGCTGTATACTCGCTATCAATATCAGCGTACGGCACTGGCACGTCAGTTCCCTTTCATGATGAGTAACAATGTATGGAAGGGAGGAGGTAACCTGAATCCGAACGATGAAGTAGGTGATGTACTGAATCAGGGTACATTAGGTATCGGGTTTATAGGTGGCCACAATGCAATGGTTGCTTTATATGGTCAAGGACATGGTCATTGTCAGAAAGCCTGGGATACGCTTTACGAAGCAGTAGAAGAGATGAATCACGTTGCAGATGAATTTAAGCAGAAGTATCATTTAAATTATTCTGTACTGGCAACCCCGGCAGAAGGACTTTCGGGACGTTTTACACGCATGGACCGTCGTAAATATGGAGTAATACCAGGAGTGACCGACCGTGATTACTATGTAAACTCTTTCCATGTAGACGTAAAAGAACCTATCACTATAGTAGAAAAAATAAAATGTGAAGCTCCTTTTCATGCTCTGACCCGTGGAGGCCATATTACTTATGTGGAGCTTGACGGAGAAGCACAGAAAAACGTCAAGGCAATTGCCAAGATTGTAAAAGTGATGCATGATGAAGGCATTGGTTATGGTTCTATCAATCACCCTGTTGATACATGTCATAATTGTGGCTATAAAGGAGTGATTTATGATAAATGTCCTATCTGTAACAGTGAGAATATTCTCCGGATGCGTCGTATAACCGGATATTTGACTGGTGATTTGAACAGTTGGAATTCTGCGAAACGTGCAGAGGAGCGTGACAGAGTAAAACACTGTTGATTAATTCGTTTGTTATTAAGGATAGAAGGCTTTTTAGATGCGGATTATCTGCCTGTAAGCAGGTTGTAGGTATATAAAAAGCCTTCTTTTTATTTCACTGGCAATTGGGAATAACTTATTCTTTATGCTACATTATTTATATACATATCCTGAAACAATTGTTGATGGTGATGGTATACGCTTTTCTATTTATCTATCGGGATGCAGACACCATTGCCGGGGATGTCATAACCCTGAATCCTGGAATCCTGCGTCAGGTCATCCTTTGACTCGTGAGAAGATAGAAGAATTTATTGAGGCTATTAATTCCAATCCTTTATTAGATGGAATTACCTTTTCGGGAGGGGATCCGTTTTATTCGCCGGAAGACTTTCTTCCTCTTATCAAGGAATTCAGTGAGCGTACCGGACAAAATATCTGGTGCTATACCGGATATACTTATGAAGAACTTTTGGAAGATCCTGTACGCAGACCTATATTGTCTTATATAAATGTATTGGTAGACGGCCGTTTTGAGCAATCCCTCTATTCTCCGAAGCTGGAATTCAGGGGAAGCAGTAACCAGAGAATCCTTAAATTGAAGTAAAAAAATGTTGCATGTTGTCTAATTTCGTTATCGCACACAAAAGAAAACTGTCGTTCCCATGATATAAATCAAGAAAACAAATACTTTGTGAAGAAAATAATTATATCTTATTGCTAATTAAACAGAAACATCTACCTTTGTGATGTGGTTGTGAAACCAGAATTAATTAAGATATAAAAGAAGGTATTAGAATAGATTTTTTAAGGTATTAGAAGTTAAGGTAAAAAAGCAATTTTAAGAAAAGGTATTAGAGATTTAAGGTATTAAGTTTTAGGTTTTTATTTTAAGGTATTAGGATAAAAGGTAATTGTTTTCAGGTATAGTTGAAATAGGATTAGGAAAATTGCTTTAAGGTAAAAAAGAAGAGAAAAGGATAACGTACACAACAACAACTAGACGAGTAAAAGATGCAAGAACCCTTAAATGGGGGTTCTTTAGGAAATCGGCGGTGTTCAAAATGTGAACAATCGCTTTTTTTATTGTTAAACGGTATAAATTTCGTACAATTGCTCTTACAATACTGTTTCTCCTTCCAAGAGCAATATTCATTTTCTGAAAAACTTAGTGCATGTTGATAAGAGGTATCTGTGTTTTTTAAAGTATTTTATTTTAAATAACCGATAACTTCGTGTATCTTTGCGTCCAGATGAAAGCAAAAGCGCGCTATATACGCATTGGGGCAGTAGCTCTTTTAACCTTGTTTGTTGCTTATTATGCCATTTCGACATTATATGCGCACGTACATGAGGTGAACGGGACTTTTATTGTCCACTCGCATCCTTTTACTGAACATCATTCTCACTCAAGCGGGCAGGCACTGACACTGCATTTCTTATCAACATTTACTTCTGTAGGTTCAGACTCTATTGAATCGGCGTGTCCTGACTTGCCTTTACTCTGTTTATTAACTGGCAGTTTGTCTGCATTTCATGCCCTGTCTTCATTTGGAGATGAGATTTATCTACGTGCACCTCCCGTATATCTTTTCATTTGATTAAACGAGAAACAGGAAACCAATTAAAATGCCTGTTCAAATAAATGCTGTCTGGCTTCTGTTGGACAGTTATCCTTCGTCTGCTTCTGTAAACTAGATGTGGAAAGGGGAAGATATGGAAAAATCTGAATCAGTCAGATCTGCTTCTGTGGTATTTATCTTGAATATTTAGAACGGGCTTTATTAAGTTAACGAACGAAAAGATTATACATGAAATATATTTTATTCATAATGGGATTGCTATGTTCTTATGTAAGCATGGCAATAGAGCCGGTTAAGGAAGGAAATGTTATAGCCGGACACGTGATAGAAAAAGGCTCGGAAAATAGTTTGCCTTATGCCACAGTGTTAATCGTAGAAACGGGAAAGGGTACAGTGACCGATGCGGAAGGATATTTCCGCTTTAAGGAAATTCCCGCCGGAGAATATACGCTGAAAGTACAGAGCATGGGGTATAATACTCAGACTAAAAAAATAACAGTCAGTAAGGATTTTACGGTAGATGTACATTTTGTAATGGAAGAAGAAACTATTATGACAGATGAAGTCGTAGTTTCGGCAAACAGAAATGAAACAAGCCGTAAAGTAGCTCCGGTGGTCGTGAATGTAATGAGTAACAAGTTATTTGAGGCTGTAAATTCTACAGATCTAGCAAAGTCATTGAATTATCAGTCAGGACTTCGTGTAGAAAATAACTGTCAGAACTGCGGATTCCCACAAGTGCGTATTAATGGACTGGAAGGACCATATTCCCAAATTCTGATAAATAGCCGTCCTGTAATGAGCGCCCTCTCGGGTGTATATGGCTTAGAGCAAATTCCCACTAACATGATTGAGCGCGTGGAAGTGGTTCGTGGAGGTGGTTCTGCTTTATTTGGAGCCAATGCGGTAGGAGGAACAATTAATATTATAACAAAAGATCCGGTTAGTAATTCTTTTCAGGTTTCTTCTACAATGTCGAATCTGAACGGGAAAGTATGGGAGCAATATGTAGGCGCTAATGCCTCTTTGGTTTCATCGGACAATTCATATGGAATAGCCCTTTATCAGTCTTACCGTAACCGTAATCCTTATGATGCCGATAATGATGGTTTCTCGGAGCTTGGAAAACTGAATATGAATACGTTTGGTTTGCGTTCATATTATCGTCCTACTCAGTTTAGCCGTATCAGTCTGGAGTATCATACTACGAATGAGTTTCGCCGTGGGGGAAATAAATTCGACCTTCAGCCTCATGAAACAGATATAACAGAGCAGACTAAGCATATTATCAACAGCGGGGGACTGACGTATGATGTGTTTTTCAATGAATATCGCCATAAACTATCCGTTTATGGTTCTGCACAACATACAGATCGTAACAGTTATTATGGAGCAGATAAAAATGCCAATGCTTATGGAAAGACAAAAGACCTGACAGCTGTAGGAGGAGCAATGTATGTAGGGAATATGGATGATTGTCTTTTTTCGCCTGCCACGTTTACTGGAGGAGTTGAATACAATTATAATTCGCTGCATGATGTAATGACCGGATATAACCGTGACTTGCGCCAATATGTAAGAATCTTCAGCGGATTTGCTCAGAATGAATGGAAGATGACGTATTTTACACTTCTCGCAGGATTTCGTCTGGATAGGCATAATCTGATAGACAACATCATTTTCAGTCCACGCGTAAATTTGTTGTGGAAACCAACAGACAAGATACAGGGACGTTTAACCTGGTCTACTGGCTTCCGTGCACCCCAGGCTTATGATGAAGATTTACACGTAGCAGCCGTTGGCGGCGAAGCCATGATAATTCGTCTGGCAGATGGATTAAAGCCCGAACGTTCCAATAGTTTCAGTGGCTCTGTAGACTGGGGATTCAATTTTGGACATTTCCAGTCGAACTTGCTGGTTGAAGGATTTTACACATCCTTGGATAATGTCTTTTATCTGACAAAGGTTGGAACGGATGCTGATACGGGTGCCGAAATACAGGAAAGACGAAATGGATATGGTGCACGCGTGTATGGTGCAAATATTGATTATAAAATAGCTCACGGACGTGAAGCTCAGTTACAATTAGGATTTACAGTACAGCGCAGCCGGTATACAGAAGCTGTAAGCTGGAGTGAAGATCAGGATGTAGATCCTATAAAACGTATGCCTCGTACTCCAGATTACTATGGCTATTTTACGTTTACTTCTGCTCCGTTGAAGAATTTTGATTTTTCTCTTTCTGGTGTGTACACGGGAAAGATGGTGGTTCCTCATTTTGCTGGTTATATTGAAAAAGACCGTCTGGAGCATACACCCAATTTCATGGAACTGAACCTGAAGCTGAATTATACGTTTGTACTGAATGATCACTTGAAGCTTCAGCTGAATGGGGGAGTGCAGAATATGTTCAACGCATTCCAAAAAGATTTGGATAGAGGAGCTTTACGAGATTCAAAGTATTTCTATGGACCTACTCAACCGAGAACTTACTTTATTGGAGTTAAGTTTTTTAATTGATCCATTGCTAAACTGTTGTTTTTTGACATGGCATTAAACAAATAAATGAGACTCCAAATAAAAAACAGAGATAAGTTTACTTACAATCTATAAGTCACAACATAAAAATCTCCTGCTTTTAGTCCTATAATTGTAATAAATAAGGGCTAAAGCAGGAGTTTTTTATTACGAAGTTTCAATCTATAAGATTTTTACTTTTGCATTTCTATTTTGAGACAGCTTCATTTTGATTATTGATAAAAATATAGATTTTGAATTTTTATTTTACTACAATCTGTAATGAACCTTGATTCGTAAATGTTACATTATCTTTTTGTTCTTGAGTTACATATAAAGTTTGTAACTTCTGACGATCTACGTTACATGTCTTTAAATGAGGACAACCAGTGACATCTAAAGTTGTTAATTGGTCATAATAACCCATCCAAGAAGATAAACTAGCATTGATATCTGTGATATTATTACCTGATATTATCAAAGATGTTGCTTCTATATAATCTTGTAATCTTAATGAGGTTACAGGATTATCACCTATGATAACCGAAGTCAATGGATAGATTGATTCAATATTTAATTCTTTTACATGTTTAAGTTTAGATATATCTATTGTTGTTAGATTATTATATGCTAACCTTAAAACTTCAATTTGAGGAAATTGTTCTATTCCTTCAATTGATTCAATACCGTAGTTGCTCCAGCTGGTACCATCTAAATCAAGAATTGTTTCTTTTAGTCCTTTTTCTAATATTTCACATTGACTATTATCTTCTTCTCCTAATACAATCCAACCTTCAGCAGATAAGGCTTCTCTGAAGTTTTTATCAGGAATTGTAGCCATAATAGGATTTGGATTTTGTTGTTTTATTGTAAGGGTTAGGTCTATTTTTGTGTCTTTTAAGAAATAAATATCACTTCTTCTTGAAGCCATTGCTTCTGATACATGGAAAGTAAGGGTCTGTTTTTGTAAACCATCAACAGTTTCTCCCTTAGTAGTTTCTTTCAATTGAATCCATTCCGGTAACTCTCCCAGCTGATATTCTATGTTCGTTTTAATATTAAATTGTATGTCGCATTCTGATAAATCAGTTTCTTTGTATTCTTCTCCATCCGACAATATTCCGTCTAATTGAGCTTGTTGTATATTAATAGAAACAGATCTATTTTCACTTGTAATTTTTAAAGTAGAACTGCGTGATATATAAGTATCATTCGCATTAGCTTCTAGTACAAGAGTTCCTTTTCCAAAAGCTGATTCAAAACTTGAAACTTTTAGCCATTGATTCCCGTTATCGGAAAATTCATAGGATAAATTAGTTATATTGGTAGATAAGGAAATATTGATTGTATTCTTATCTGAATTTATAGATACATTATCTTCTGATAAAAGCTCTAACTTCATTGTTGGATTAGAAATAACAACAAGTTTCTTTACATTAGAGCCAGCAAATATTTTATAAGTATTTTCTAATTCTTTATCTGTTTCATTTGCTTCCACCTTAAAAGTTAAGGTTTGGCCGCTTTGACCTTTATTGGTAGAAGGAGTAGCCCATTCTACTTTAGGACCTACTAAAGTCCAATCTTCAGAACTCTCTATAGTTACTTCTAAGTCCCCTCCCTGAGGTCCGGCCGATAAGGTATCAGCAGATAGGACGACAAAGTCTTCATTAAGATTTAGATTTTCATTGGAGTCATCATTAGAGCAACTGTATAATAGTCCAATAGTTGCTAATATTATGAGTATTTTTTTCATATGCAATTAAATTAAATAATTACCTAGAATATTGGGTTGTATCATTTTTCTTGTAGTAAAAAGTTGGATATTTTACTTCTTGGTTATAAAGTCCCCTCGATACATTTTGTATACGGTATACTTGACTTGCATATAATGAAGGATCTAATGCAAACCACATATAGAAACCGTAGCCGTCTTCTTTCACACTACGTGCATAATCTTCACTTGTATCCCCATATCCTCGTCTTAATTCGACAGACATTCCTGCACATTGTTTTTGGGTCATACCTGTCATTGGGCGTGTTGATTGAGCATAGTCTGCAACTACGATATCTACAAAATTATTAGGGGTAATTCCATATACCGATGGGCAATTTGATTCAAGACTTCCAAAATAGTAAACTGTTACATATTTATCAGGCATTGCTTTTTTGGTTTCGTATAATAATTTTGCACCTGCTTCTGATGATTTATAGGTTAACCAAGGATTATCTAAGTTTGGATAATTAGAATATTCATCATCAAAATTAACTCCATCTAAATTATATGCATTACAGATTGCTGCAAGTTCACGTGCAAACTCTTTACAGCCCATATCAGATAGCTGACATACTCCTGCTTCATCATGATTTCCAAGAACTCCAAGTAACACTTTTATACCGCGTTTTCTTAATGGTTGTAGATATTGCTCATTATTGTCTAATAGAAATTGAACATTCGGGTTGTTGTATACATATACTCTGCCCGTTTCTGCATTCCAGTTAATATTTGCTGCAAAAAGCACAACATAGTCAAAGAATAATTTTCCATCTTCTCGAATGAATTCAAGTGCATTTAATGGATTTGTATCATTCACTTCGAAATATAGAAAATTTTTCACAGCATCAGCTCCTTTGTCACAATCTGCTTCATTATGATAGTTTTTGATTAAGTAAATACAATGACTTGTAGAGGATAAGGAGATACCTTCTGTTGTAGTTGTTATCTTTAAGGGTAGCACATAGGTTGTTCCTTCCTCTAAATCTGTACTTGCTGGTTGAATTGTTAAATTAACAGCTAATGATTGTTTTTCATCAGGTGCCATTAGAATATTAGCTTCAGAAGCGCCATCTAAAGAAATCAGATTTTGAGGGAATAGCTTAAAATTGGTTCCGTGTTGTGTATTGTATTCATTTAAGTATTCTGCATCATAAGAAATGGCAAAATCAACTCCTTTCATTGGAGCTTTTGTCAGGTTTACACAAACAGAGGTTATGCACTCTTTCGTTCTAAGTTCTATAATGTTATCGGAAAGTCCACTATTTTTATCTTTTAGTGAAGCTTCAAGTTTTCCTATATTATTATATGAACTTTGATTTACGCTACCGACTACTAAATCATCTTCGCATGAAGTGAAAAGCAGCGATCCACATATTAAGACTAATGAAAATATTATTTTGTTCATAATTTTAAGATAAGGGGTTATTATTTTTCAGGCAAAGAAACTTTAGTCCATGTCAAATCATTTTCAGCAGTAATATTATTACCATTGGCTGTATAATCTTTTACTTGTTTTCCTGTGCCTTCATTAAATTTCCAATAAGCGACTAATCCTTCAGTTGATGGATCTACGTCATACATACTTGAAGCAATTTGTTCAGGAGTTCTTTGTATACTCCAAACTCGAAGTTCTGAAATTTCTCCATCAAGCCAACGGTCATCATTCCATGCTTTACCAACATAACAATCTCCATTGGTTAAGTTAACTGTACCCGATGCTTTTGAGTCTCGAGCCACTTCTTGTCCATTTGTATACATAATTCTATCACCCGTGGTTGCATCCCATACTGCAGCAACATGTACCCATTGGTCTACAGGTAGTCCTAATTCAGAATTTCCAGTAGGAAAATTGCCATTGGAATTTACCATTTGTACCTGATTTTGCGGAAATCCTGCATCACCAATACGAATGAGGAATTTTCCTTCAATACCGAAAATTGTACTCATTGCTTCTCCTTTTAAGTCATTAGATGTCCCAAAATCTCGTACTCTGATTAAAGCTTCTACTGTGATAGTTTTCATGGAACGTACCAAGTCTGGAGTATTCCAGTTGACTGGTAAATTGTTCTGGGCTATATCAGCTACTACATTAATTAAAGAAGCACCTTTGAAAATGAAATATGTCTTTGTTTTTGATGATAACACATCTATACCTTGTACATCAACCAACTCTATAGGCATTACATAAATGAGGTCACGATCTAGTCTTTCTAATCCTGTAAAAGTAACTGTTACAGGAGCAGATGTTGTACCTCCAACTTTTATTTTAGCTTCAGGATTCTCAATAATGCACATGTCTGATGGCAAAGGTTGAGCTTCTGCATTATAAATCATATTGTAGGTACTTGTTAAGGCTGGATTTGCTATAAATTTTCCTGTAATAGTTTCTGTTGCTTGTAAGGCTGTTGCAACAGTCAGTTCTCGTGTTTCTGTTACATTTTCAGAACCTGATTTAAAAACAAGTTTTTCTACGGGAGTTTCTACATTGATAAACAGTTTATTGTCAAAGTGATGCTCCTCTACGTCATTTGTATTACAGCTGATTAAAACGGCTGCCATACAAAAAGTGATAATATTTAATTTAAAGAGTTTCATAAATTGTCTATTAATTTAAGGGTGACGGATTCATTATAGAAATAGCTTCTTTAATGTTTTTATAATTGCTTTTTACACCAAAATAATAATCATTTTGAGAGCGAGAAATACATAGTCCAGTTTGAACGAAATTATTATTATTATTACTGATAACGGCTAATGCAGCACCTTTTACTGCGTACATTGGACTCCCATTTTCTTGGGCTTCAAAATAACCTGTTTGGTCTTTGCTATCTGTAAGTGAAGGAATGGTGACTCCATATATTATACGGCCAGTTGGAACACCTTCAACTAATGCCATATTTGTGGTAAACAATATGTCTTCACGATTTACTGCATCAACAACAGGGATGATTATAAAATTTGTTTTTTGTAATAAACTCTTGTCGTAAAGAAGATTTTGAGGTTTCCCTTCAAATATAAAAGTTGCATTAACATTTGTATTCTTCCATGCTTCAATTTTTCCAAAGAATATTTGCTGGCGTGCTTCTAACTGACTCTTTTCAGTTTCAGAAAGCGCTAATGGATCTATACCTGAATAGATTACGTTTATTCCATCATATTTATATTTAGAGAATAATCCTAAATAGTATTCCATTCGTTGTTCGCAAAACTCTAGGAAACGATTGGTTGTCATTTCTTCTTCTCCAGTATTCTCGTCTTGGACTTTTGTGTCTTCTTCTGGCGTTTCTTCATTTTCAAGCATAGCTTCATACTCTTTTTCTATGATAGAATAATCTATAGAATAAAGGGTATGCGTTCCTTTTAGACGTATTTTTTGCATATCATCAATGGTAACAGCATTAAGATTGTCTGCATTATTTAATATAACAAAATCAATACTATCTGGTAAGGCTGTAATACGCTCTCCTTGACCTGCAGGATCTGTTTCTTTATTGTCAAATTTTACAATGGTTACTTTATGTTCACTCTTTTTATATTCATTTAAGGAGCTGATATAGGCTTCATAAAGTGCCGGATTTTCTTCTTCTAAAGTTGGTGTTTTAATATTTAAACTTTCTGTTTCTGTCCAGTCTGAGCAAGAAAACAAAGCCATTGTAGCAATTACTGCAACTATAGATCTTTTTAACGGATTGTATTCTTTAATTTTCATAGAATTCATAATTAATAAGTTCTCTAAAATTAATTGTTTCTTGGTTTACAAGCCCACCAAACGTCTACGCTCATGTTGTCAATTCCTTTTAAATATTGGTTGACTGCATTTTGTACGTTTTCAGTATTGCTTGTATATTCTTCTAGTGGATATGGCATACGACGGACACCACGATTGCTGTTGACTATACCTCCACTAAGATTACCTTCCGTTGTTGCAGGTATTAATTTAGGATATCCTGTACGGCGATAATCGGCCCATGCTTCGTTTCCAAGCATCCAGTTGGCAATCCATTTCTGAGTAATAATTCTTTCTTGTTTTTTTTCTAAGTCAGCATTTTCGTCCCATTTTATGGTTATATCTGATATGGTTGATTCATGTGAATTAAGACCTGCTGGGTCTGTATAGTTTTCTGGAACGCTTGTTCCGTCTTCTATATATTGTTCATATCCACTAACCCCTAATTGCTCAAAAGAAAGTCTGATTCCCTCATTATAGAAGTCCTTAGCTTCACCTCCCATATTAAAACCGAAGATAGCTTTCCCTTCTGCACGTAAGAACGCTATTTCTGCTGCATTCATCCACATAACGGGTGCTGAAGCTGAAATGTTAACTCTTGAGTATTTTGAAAAGTAACTATCGGCTTTTTTCATATTAATGCCCCTGCGTAGGCCTACATATTCTTTTCCACTCCATCCTGAAGGTTCGAAATATGAAGCACGACGGGGATCGTTATATCCATTCATGTAACAAACGATATCAGCTGCAACATGTGTATCACCTCCTGTTTGTTCTTCATTGTATCTTACCGCTGTGTAAAGAGGGTTACTGATTGTACTAAAATAATTCCAAGCAGCATTATCTTCATTTTTGGTAATAACACCGAATTCCTGTGTGATTGCACTTTCTGCCATTTCTCTAGCTTTGTTTATATCTGCATAAGCAATGCGAATGGCTAGACGTAGTTTTAAGGAATTGGCGAATTTGATCCATTTTTGAACATCTCCACTATAGACGTAGTCAGCTGTTGGAACAAGTTTAGCATCACTATTAGCTGTCAATGTTTCAATGGCACCGTTCAACTCTTCAAAGAATTTATTATAGACATCTGCTTGAGAATCATATGGGGTTGTGATCTTACCGTCTTCTCCGATTTGGGAATAAGGTATTGCTCCATAAGTATCGGTGACACGACTCATTGCTGCAACTTTTATAATTTGAGCAATTGCATATGGCACTGGGTTCTCCGTAGATTCTGAAACAATTTTTACAGCGTTGAGATTGGTATATAAGGTTGGTATAATGCGGTCGCTCATCATAAATACACGGGTCCAGTCATTCTTTGCATTATAATTAGAGATTGTGTTAGACCATCCTGAATTAGAATCGGCAAAGTATCCTCCCATCGGACCTCCCAATAAACAATCTGTGAATTGGGCTGTATTTACATCAGATGAAATAACGGTACTGGCAAGGTTACTCATTGCTGAACCTAAGGCATAATCATCTGGATTTAAATCTCCTGGTTGATATGGGTTGGAATTTATATCAAAATATTTATCTGTGCATGAAGTGGCAGTTAAAAGTAAAGCTCCAACTACAAACTTGTTGATTATATATTTTTTCATACCTATTAATTGTTAAAATTTAAAGTTCAGGTTAAATCCAATATTACGTAATGCAGGCATCATGAAATAATCGATTCCCTGATAAAAATTGTCTGTAGAGGCAATACTTTCTGGATCGAATGGAGCTTTATTATAAATCATCCAAAGATTACGACCTACCAAAGATACTCTGATGTCACATATGTCACGCAGCCATTTTCTTGGGAATGTGTATCCTATAGATACCTCCTGTAAGCGTACGTTTGTAGCGGAATAAGTGTAATATTGTGGAACGGATGTGCCACCACCAATTACATTATACCAGGTTTCTGGATTTATATGATCATTATCATTTATTATGACATATCCTTGGTCGCGGGCTGTTGCTGTAGCTTCGGAAACGCCAAAATAATCAAGCATAGCTTGAGTACGAGAGAATACAATGCCACCTAAGCGTGCTGTAACTAAGAAGCCGACGTTGAAATTCTTCCAATTAAAGTTATTTCTCCATGATAGATTACCTTTAGGTAATACACTTCCTAATTTTATGTAGTTATTAGGATTACTGATTGTTTCTGTTGCTATCTGACCATTAGCATCTACATATATTTTCCCATTGGCATCACGTTGCAAATCAATCAGAGAGTATAAATCTCCCATGGTTCCACCTTCTCTCAATAAGAATTTAGCTTCACCTAATCCACCCATATCTAATGTAGAAATAGATATTGGTTCACCTGTTGCTGGATTTATAGCGTTATCAGCTAATTCCAAAATTTTATTTCTATTCATAGAGTAGGTGAGACCTGTTTCCCATGTGAAGTTGTTCCAAGTGTTTTTATATCCTAACGAAAGTTCAAGACCTTGATTTCTGACAGCACCAGTCTGAAGATAAATGGCTGAATATCCATTTACTGGTAGTTCTGGATTAAATGTCTGATTCATTGTCTTGGCATTATAATATGTTATGTCAAGATCAAAACTTTTCAAGAATTTCATTGTCAAACCTACTTCGAAAGAGTTTGTTCTTTCTGGTTTTAGGTTATATGCTGGATATTGGGTGGTGTTACTCCACTGTCCTGATCCTCCTACGGGATTCCACTCATAACGTGGATTAGCCAAATATCTAGCAAATGGGTTACCTACAGATGCCCACGAACCACGGATCTTCATGTATGATAAGTAATCCTTGTTTAAGTTAGGCATGAGCTCTGATAAAACTACAGAAGCACCGATTGACGGATAGAAGAATGATTTGCTTACTGATTTGGGACCAGCTAATTGTGAGGGCCAATCATTACGTCCTGTTACAGTTAAATAATAGGTACTCTTATAACCGATTTCGGCAGATGCAAAAATTGATTGTGTTTGTTCACGCCATCCTTCATTTAAGCGTTCGGTATTTTTTGCACTTAGGTTTTGGATAACGAACCAGTTTGTTAATCCGACAGGCTCTCCTGTAAATGAGTCGGAACCGTCTGCAATAGGCCCGCGTACTTTCATCAAATCATAACGTAAGTCTGAGAAAGAGGCTCCTAAGTTAGCTTGCAAGCTCCAATCTTCACCGAATGTTTTATTAATATTGATTAGAAAATCTGCATATAGTTGCTTATCTTCTGATTTTGATTGTCCATACAAGCCACGACTTGACTTTTCTGTCAACTGAGTATTGGTTGTTGCATAAAATTTTTCGGTATAATTGGTTGATGTATTATCTAAGCGGACACGACCAGCTATGTTTAACCAGTCAAAAATTTGATAACTTAAACCAGCGTTTAGCATGTAACGGTCTTTCTTGTTTTCGCGTAAGTTTCGATAGTTAATCCAATAAGGGTTCTGCATCGCAATAGCAGCATCCCCAACAGGCCAATATTGGGTATAAATTTTGCGAGCAGGGTCGTAGCGTTCGTACATTTTGATATCTTCCCAATCATAGCCTCTCGGTATTAAATATGCTCCAACAAGAGGATTGTTATAGGTACCTTGATTTGTCATGTTTCGGTCGTTCTGAAGAATATAACTTGCACTGACATCAAGTTTCATTTTGTCATTGAGGAATGATGTTGTATTACGGACTGTAAAGTTGTAACGATTATATTTATTATTAGGAACAATGCCTTTGGAGTTTACAGCAGCAGCAGAGGCATAAGTTTGATTTTTTTCTGTTCCCGTTGAGAAAGAAATGCTTTCTGTTCCAGTAATTCCTGTCTGGAAATAATCGTCTTTGGGAGAATAATTGAAGGCATTAGCTTCAGTTAGTTTACCTCCCCAACTTAAGATACCAGAGTCGCTTAATACGCCTCCAATTCCAGTACTATAGCGATTTTGAAATTCGGGCATGACGAATGGTGAAGAAAATTCAGTATTGCTGTTTACAGTAATGCTCATTTTCCCTTCCTTTCCTTTTTTGGTTGTGATAACAATAGCACCGTTTGCTGCATCAGAACCATAAAGTGCTGCAGCAGCTGCACCGGTCAGTACAGACATTGATTCGATATCTTCTGGATTGATATCTGCAATGGGTTCGGTTGCTCCTTGTGAGTTAAACTCTGTTCCTCCTTTATTACTTCTGCCAGAAAAGATAGGGACACCGTCAATTACATAAAGAGCATTTGATGATTGCATAATGGATTTAGTACCACGCATTACAACTTTCGATACACCACCAATACCTGAAGAGGAAGCATTAATATTAACACCCGCAACTTTTCCACTTAAAGAATTAACGAAGTTTACATCTTTATTAGTTGTAATGTCTTCAGCGTTTACTTGCTGTACATTATATGACAAGGCTTTTTCTGAACGTTTGATACCTAATGCTGTAACAACAACTTCTTCCAGCACTTCAGTATCTTCTTTCATTGTAATGTCAATTACATTTTTACCTGCTACTGACATTTCTACAGTTTGGTACCCTACATAAGAATACTGCAGCACTGCAGCATCGGGTACTGACAATGAGTAGTTACCGTCAAAGTCAGTGATAGCACCGTTAGTTGTGCCTTTTTCAATTACTGTTACACCGATTAATGGTTCTCCTTTCGCATCTATGATTCGTCCGGTTACTGTTTTAGTCTGCTGTTGTGCAGCTTTTAATGATGTTGACGAAGCGGAAGGAGAAGTAGAAGCTTTTGATAAATATACAACATTCTCATCAACTCTGTAGCTAATGCCTTTACCAGCCAATGCGGTATTTAAGACTTCTTCTACGGAAGCGTCTTTTACATTAACTGATGAGATTGGAGTATCTGCCAAATCATCATCATAAAAGAATTGATACTGAGATTGTGATTGAATTTGCTTAATCATTGTCCCCAGTTGGGCATTGGATAAAGCAATATTCAACTGCGCTGACGCAAACTGTGAAGGCACAGCAAATAGCGTCGACAGCAATAACGCCCGAAGTAATTTTTTCGAGCACTTGCAAGAGTTTTTGCTTCTCATACCTGCTTTTTTAAGGTTATACATTAAGTTATTTAATTTATTTCGTTTTTATATATTCAATACTTCGTTAAAAATTCGCCAAGCCTAAGCGGCTCTGGCAGTAAATAAAATGAGTTCT
>DXLM01000058.1 GCA_019414725.1 Bacteroides sp. | reverse complement strand
CGGAACTGGGTATATATTCCAATGCACGGATATCGATTCCATCTATAGTGAAGCCATTTGTGTAAAGTACATGAAGACACCATGAGGCCTGATTTATCATTTTTAAACCGGAAATCTTACCTCCCGGGCAATCTGTGAAACATAACAGTCTGGGACGTCCGGAGTTTCCGAATGGAATTTTTTTCCATTCTACTCCTTTACCATCGATAACTCCTTCACCATAAACTTTAACTCCGTCTGAATGGTCGAAATTCAAGAAAGCACATCGCCACCTTTTTTCTATACCTTCAAAACGGGTAGGGATGACAGGAAATTCATTGGGGTCGACAGTGCTGATTAGTTTGGCGTTTTTTTCTATACGTAAATCTACACCACGTGGGAAGAATAGAGCGCCGCTTAGATACTCCCCGGCAGGAATAACTATCGTTCCGCCTCCATTGTGAGCTGCTTCATTAATGATACGTTGTAAAGTGGCTGTTTCCGAATAGCCATTCCCTTTTACACCATATTCTTTAATGTTATATTCTCTGTTGCTTTTTCCGATGGATATGAGTTTGCTTTCCCATGCTTCCAGTTTAAAAGTCAGCCGGGTACGGTTATTGACAATTGTTGCATTTATCGGTTGGAGTGTGCCATCTGTTGCATTCCATTCTTTTGCAACTCCTACATTATCAAAGTCTGCTGTAAATTCTGTGGCTTTATTCCCTTCATTGAATATGAAGTAGAGGTCGCCATCGGGCATTACTCTGCGTGTGTAGCGGATAGAATCATTGTCAGGTGAAATGATTTTCATTTCCGGTTCCGGAAGGGAAGAGCTTACACGTGCTGTCCATCTGGTGGATGGCTCAATCCTGCTATTGGTTAAATCTGATAGGGAACCGGGAGCAGTGAAACTTTTGTCAATGAAAGAAGCAGGCTTCCTTCCCCAAAACAGGACCTTTCCTCCACGTGAGGAAAATGTTTCTATCACTTTCCAGGCTGATGCGGAAAGAACATCCGATGATGGGATAACCAATGTTTCATATCTTTGACCGCTTTTATTTTCCAGATAGCCGGGACCTATGGTCAGTGCTTCCGTAAAAGCATCATCGTTTATGTAGTCAAAATCTCGTTGATGAGTTAACAGCTGTTGAGTAAGAGTGACGATATCCTTATAAACTTCATTGTTACCCAGCCACATAGTAGATGTGGGGTAATACATGGCAATCCGTGCTCCCGGCTTCCCCTGACTCATCAGGTAAGTGGTGCGATTCGTATATTCATTCAGGCCTTTCATACCGGGATCACTCATCCAATTGCGATGTTTGGACCCTGCCGGCCAGAACATGAATTCAAAGAAGTTAATCCCACGGGCAATCTGATGATCTACAACAAATTTGGCTTGGGGAATGGTAGGGGAGATGTGGTAAGCTGCAAAACTTTCGCTGAATGCTCTAGGTTTTCCATAAACATGAGCTACAGATGAGGCCAGTTTGGGGAAATCATTAAGGGTACCGGGCCATATTTGGTTCCAGATTGCATCTACTCCGGGTATTTGAACTTTACTTAAATTCCGGAAATAGTCTCCTTCAGCTTTAACACATGCGGGCATTTCATGTTCTTTGTTAAGATGGGTAATGTGGGCTACTCCATTAGCCGCACACCAATCGGCCTGTAATTTGAAAAAATGGGTGGCGAACAAGCTGGACCAGACATCCCAATAATCGGCTTTTACCCTTTGTTCCTGTATGGTGGGCGAAGTGGTAAAAAAGGAGGCCAGATAGGGAGTCGGATCATACCCTTTTGTATCTTTGAATGTTTGGACAATGGAAGGAGTCCAGGGTAAATGTGCATAATCGGGTTCGTCTCCCCGGAAACCAAGTACAGTGGTACCCAGCTCTTTACCAAGGTATTTTTTATACTGTTCATGTGTCCAATCAATGAATTGTTGTACGGCAACAGGATTCAGATAATCACACAGAGAATTAGTGGCATCTTTGCCGCCGTTGGGATTATTAACGGCTCGGGTTACGGCCGTTCGAAAGTCGCTTTTGACCAATAGGATCTTCCAGTCATCCAGTCCGGCGTTGAAACTTATTTCACCATTATTAATTGCTACAGTTCTGTTAGGAGCACCGGATGTACTGACGGCTACCGCACTGATGATTTCTGGTGCTATTTTATGGTTTGTCATTACTTCTCCCCGTTTTACCTGTATGGTATCACCTATCACAAGAGCTTGCATTCTCAAATCGGGACGTTCCTGTGAGAATTTTCCTCCTGCAAATCCGCTGGGATATTTTCCTTCATCAATAATCCAGACTTTCATACCTCGCTTTTTGGCTTCAAGTACTCCGGTACGAATCGCTTTAAACCATTCTTCGGAAAGATATTTGAAAGGTAGTTTGTAACCTGCTTCAAATATTACGGCACGGAATCCTTTCTTCTTGATAGAATCCAAGTCATTGCAAATAGTCTTTTTATCCATTTTCCCTTCCCAACCCCATATTACATGGTTGGCAAATTCCACAGGAGGGTCTGCAAATTGTTGTTCTAGACGGGAAAGGGGTGTTTCATGAATGCCTTGCCAGGATTTTATTTCATTTTTTGCGAATAAGGAGTTGAAATAAAAAAGGGAAGCAATAAATAATAGTATCTTTTGCATGATGTTTATGGTTAGGGTTGAGTTTTATATGCATAAGGGCGCATCAAAGCGCCCCTACAGCAAAAGGATATCCGTTACAGTTTTTAGAGGAATCCTTCATGCTAATCTTAATATTATTCTCCTAAATAATAGGAGGGGACAGGAGCTTGTGGATATCCCATGGAACGATGAGTTACATAACTTCTATATATTCCGTCTTGCATCAATGTGGTACGACGGTCTTTTGCCGGAAGATTGGTTGTGTAGATACGTATTTCACCGGGCAATGCGGTGATTATTTCTTCACGCCAGTCTCCATATAAGTCTGCGATCATTAAGATATCACCTTCAATTCCTTGTGTCAGTGTTTCTCCTTTCCATTTTACAATACTTAGTGAACGACCGTTTGAAGAGGAACTTGCCCCCCATCGGTTATCGTCCCCTTTGAATGTTTCGCGCAATAAGTCACCGTCCCACCAGGCCCAATTACGGCAGGAGGGCACTTCTTCATTTTTACCTAAAGGTTTACCGTCAGCTGAAAGTAGATATTTGTCTGTGCTGCCTCCTTTACGGTCTTCGCTGGCAAAACATTCCAGACCTTTGTGGACCGGATCAAAATCAGCAACCATCCCATCGCCTACATGGAATGTCTTATGACCGATATTCCATACCGGTTGTCCTGTTCTGGCATCCACAACACAAACGCCACGGCCGTTCTCGTGCCAAGGTTCCAGACAAAGGAATACTTCCATACCCGGACGATCCGGGTCGATATCAGTCAGATAGATTTTATCAGGGTGTCCTAGTCCGGTAGACCATAGTAAAGTCCCGTTATCATCAAGCATGCATGAGCCTAACAGAATTTCATCTTTTCCATCTTCATCCACATCACCACATACCATATTATGGGAACCCATGCTTCTTACTACGGGATTTTCTTCATCGCCGTCCCATCGCCATGCACGTTCCAGTTTGTTATCTTTCAGCTGCCATGCATCTACAGTCATCAGTTTGTAAGTGCCACGACATGCCAATATATAAGGGGTTTTGCCGTCCAGATAGGCCATCCCTATTTGGTTACGGTTCTGCCGGACCAGATTTCCATACCTGTCATTCCGTTCAGGCCAGTCCACGCGGGCAATTTCTTTTCCGGTCATTCCATCCCATACACTTAGATACTCCTCACCGGAATCTACCCGTCCTTTTTCATTTCGTTTGGTTGTTTCCGGAGCTGTTTTTAAGGCAATTTCTGCTTTGCCATCTCCATTGAAGTCGTATGCGATGAAAGGGGAGTACCAAACACCGGGCTCGATACCTTGTCCTAAATCTTTAGACCATAAAAAAGTGCCGTCACTTAAATAAGCCTCAATTTGATAAGTTGAACCATCCAAAGTACCGGGCATTCCGGGATCCACATTTTTTTCCGGGGTGCGGATGATATAATCGTAAATGCCATCCCCGTTCAAATCAGCAACGGCTATTTTGCCTGCTTTTATATTACGGTTCAATTTAATGGACTGATAGTTTCTCAATAAAGAACAGTCCACATCCAATTTGGAAGATGTGTCAATTACTTTTTTCTTTTTATCTAATGCACAGATCCAATAGGTTGCTTTTCCAGAAACGGGAGTCTGGTCAACAAAGTCACAGGTGTTTTTAATTGGATTTTTTGATAAACGCTGTGTCTTGCCGTTTGCAGAACGGTAGAGGTGGAAGGAAGTGTCAGTTCCATCTTGTTCCAATAGTCTCCAACTGAGGTAGATACCTTTCCCGTCTGCAGATGGGGTGGCTGTTAACCCTCTGTCTAAGTTTTCTTTTATTCTTTCAGTTGCAAAACCTTTGATTTCCGGTTTGGGCTCATGGCGTGGTTCTAGTATTTCGTAATAATATGTACGTTCACGCAAGTCTTGGGCTGTCATGTTTGTTGATATGCTAAGCAACAGGGGTACTGAGCATAATCCTATAAGTAGGTTCTTGTTTTTCATCATTGATTTATATATTAATTATTTGTTTTTAAAATATTTGTCAGCAAAGCGAAGGAATTGTTCCCAATCGTATGGAAGAACAGCGTGAGGTCCTTTGCGATTGTGGTATGCGATAGGGCCATTCATGTAAGGTGTATCTACGGGAGGCATTTCTTCACAACCTATTCCGCCCAAACCATAGAGGGCATATACAGGTTCAGCTCCTTTACCTCCTAGAAATTCACCTTTTTGGTCGGACCAGTTGTCTTCTTCTGCACTGGCTATATATATAGGTCTTGGAGCAATTAGGGCAACAAGTTCGTGCTGGTCGAAAGGTAAGTATTTTTCCCTGTCATTAAATTGTTTGTAATTACCACAGAACCAATGAGGAAAACGTACATTCATAGCTTCTACAGTCTCACCGAAACAACGACGTGAGATGGCAACTCCACAACATCCCGAATTCCCGGATATGACTAAAGCAAAACGCGGATCGGAGGCTCCGGCCCAGACAGCGGTTTTGCCAAGACGAGAATGACCTATCACGGCAACTTTTTTAGCATCCACTTTTTTGTCTGTTTCCAGATAATCCATGGCACGGCTCATGCCCCATGCCCAAGCTGCAATGGAACCCCATTGATCCGGATCTGGGAAATTCTGCCCTTTCTCGTAATAATAAGGATGCACACCATTTTGGAAGTCATCGTCAAAATCGGGATCCACATCATTATAACAGAAAGTGGCCAGACCATATCCGTGTTCCAAAATTTTATCAAGCTGCCAGGATTTGTCCATTGATCCCCTGAAAGATCTTTTCTTCATTTTTTCATCTGTTATTTCGGGGACAGATAAATCGGGATCATCATATATCGTGTAATTGGGCATGAAGCTGATGCCTAGAAAAACCGGAATTTTTCCTGATACATGATTAGGAAGATACAGTTGCAAGTCGATGTGGGGCCCCTGTGGATCGTCTGTTAATTGGATGGTTATTTCTTTCCGGGTGGCACGTCCGTTCAGAGCTTTTTCATTGATCCGACTGACTGTACAAGGCAGTTTGTGTTTTAATACAGGTGCTTTGCCAAACATATAAGTCGTGAACAGGTTTAAAATTTCGGGGCGGCGTTTTTGCTCCCATTGTTCCTTGGTCTGAACCATTTCTCCGTCGTGGCACATTAATACGGAAGGTAAGGTATATTGCGGAACCTTACTTTCATCATAATTAGCTAATTTGGCATAGTCTTTTCTAGGAGATTTTCCATTTTGGGCGTCAGTATAAGTTATACTCAAGAGGAGCATAATCCATATCATTATGTTTTTCATAAGATCCAGTTTTTATAGAAGTTTGATAACGATTTTTTATAATTAAATTTGTCTTACACCTTTCGGAAGTTTTACTTTGGTTGCGATTTTACCATCGGCTTTCTTCTCGTGGCTGACTTCTATCACGCCCCAAGGGGTGGGATAAGTACCTTTGGCCCATTCTAATTTACCCAAGTGTGGCTCAATACTGATCTGCTTGCGTTCCACGTCCACGATTTTTATACCTAATACATGATCTGACAGCCATGTAGTAGGTCCTGAAGACCACCCATGGCAAAGGCTGTGACGGAATCCGGGATAGCAATAGGCGCCGAAATCGCCATGTATGTCTTTTTTCCCGGCTGGAACAGGTTCGTCTATAGGAGCGGCATTAGGAATCCAGTCCAGATTGAAATCTTCCCAAAACGTGGTTGCTCCCAAATCCAGCATGGCTCCCCAGAAAGTATTAATGATATCTATTGCTTTCTCATACTCACCTGCTTTGGCTAATGCTTCCAGCATATAATACCCGTAAAAAGTGGAAAAGCCTTTTCCACCGCCTACAGAGATAACTTCATCGCAAGCCTGTTGGGGATCCATCAATCCGGTGATGGCCATTAATGAAGCTGCCTGTTTCAGATTGTTGTGAGGTAATATCTTTTTTTTCATCCGGTTGATAATATCCAGACATAATTGAGCATCAGAGGTGTTGCCAAGTTTTAAAGACAATTGATGCGCATCTTGCATAGCCCATACGATCAGTGCGCGATATCCTGCCTCAACTCCGGCTTTATTTCCGCTGGATGGCCAGTCCAAAAAGCGGGCAGGCGCTAACGTTTCATTTCCCGCATCATCCACTTTCCCGTTTATCAGATGGATTAACCCGCTGATATAATCGGAATGTTTCTTTAAAAAATCAATATCGCCGGTCTGGTGATACCATTCATATTGGTTGATCAGATACCATAGGCTGTATGCACTCATGCCATTCATCCAATTGGGTAAAGGAAATTGTTTGCAAGCCAAGTCCAAACTGTTGGGGATCACCTCATTGTATCCGAAAACACGGCTGATGGTCATTAATTCAGGATGCATATCGCCCAGCCAGACTATTCGGTCACGTTTGATGCCATCCCATAAAAACTCCTGCATGTTCAAGTGGACAGTATAGGCTCCGGTAATCCATATTTTGTTTAAACGTTGGTCGTTGCATTCGAAAGATCCCAGATAGGGAATATCACGGTAGCGCAGGATAGCTGAAATTTCTTTTAAAGAGATAGTGGCGTTGTTTTGCAGCAAGTCGAGGCGGACAAAGCGGAAACCGGTATTGCCTATTTCAATCATGCCGTCACGGGGAATTTCCATGATGATATCACGTTTGGCATGATCGTCTGTTGAAAATCCCACTTTCCATTCGGAATTTGAAGTGCTACTGTTAGCTTCTCCAACAGATTCTCCGAAACGTATCCTTACCAAAGAAGGCTCCCTACGGCTGGAACTGCCCATGACGAGTTTTAATCCTCCATGCAGTTCACTGCCGAAATCCAGTAATAAGGATGCCTTTTCTGTTTCAGTAGAGGTCATTATGCAACATCTTTTTCTGTTCATTTCCGATTGGCCGTTTCCACGCTCTAATAAATAGTGTTCGTCTTTTATTAGATTATTCTTACATCCTGCGTATTTGGTAACAATACGTTTGGGGGTGATGTAAGCACGGTTCATGATATCTTTGGTCATTCTTTGTGAGGCATCGCTTTGTAGGGTGGGAGGGATACCTGCATATAGAAGTGCGGGTAGCAGAACGAATGCAATTATGCTTTTTCTGATTGTTGGTAATAGTTCCATAGTATCTTTGATTTTTGATTTATGCAAATATAGACGAAGAAGGTGTCTTACCTATGGAATTTTATTCATTTACATGGAATATTGTTCATCTTCTTTCTGTTCTTTTTCCATATACGGATAATAATCTAGTTATTGATTTTTTGGGGGGGCTGACAGATAGATTCTTTATATGAAAAGAAATAGTTGAAAGATAGTAAGTGTTCTTTTGAAGGAAAGAAGCCTTGAATGCCTCTGTGTTATTGATTTTGGTACCATTGGCATCTTTGCATTTACCTAAAGTGCTTAGTGCGGTTGAATTATCTTCGTCACCACCTGCGCTTTTCAAGAAAGCCATAGAACCATCGGTGTAGTATTCGCGATCTTCACCATTTTTCCATTCGGCACGTGCACGGAACTGGTTGATGGTAGAGATAGCATCCTGGAAGTTACCGGAACGTACTTGCGCTTCCGCTTTTATCAGATAAGTTTCGCCTGTACGGGCCATAATGACATCACGATGTGCGTCCCCTTTTTCTGCTGTACGCGAGCCGTCATCAGTTTTATTGATACCACAGAAGACATTGGACTGTGCTGGATTTCCGCTAACACCATAGGTGTTCAATACATATTGACCACCGGCATATACAGGGAACACATTCGGCACCCATTTATTTGTTTCGGGGTTTACAAAGGAGTGGGCTATACCACCACGACCTACTGTTCCATAATCGGAGTTTGTAGCGTCTTTAAAACGGTTGTCACTTTTTTTATTAAGAATAAAGATGATGCCTTGGTCGCCTAGTGTTGGAACCTGATCGGCTGTAATACCGTTTGTAGCCACTACATCATCTGCTTTCGATGCAATATTATTCAATCCGTAGACAGTTTTGAATGTTTTCCACATACGTGAGTCATTCACATTGTCAAAGATAGCATAAGCGTATTCTGTAGGACGGCAACGTTGGAAGTCCATACCACCAATATATTGGCCACGTTGTGTCCAACCACCGGAGAAGTTGGAGAATTGTGGGTTGAAGTAACTATAAGTACGGTTTCCGAAACGTCCGGTTGCCGAAGAAGTGTGTTGGCATGACATTAATATTTCATTAGACTCCTCGGCTTTGCAGTCTATACCGGTCCATTTGGCGTAAAGGTTATTATAATCACTTTCTAACGGACATTTTGAGATGAAAGGCCTTACGGAAAGTACGCTGGATGGATATTTCAAGAAAACGGTAGAACTGCTCAAACTTCTGTATGAAGAACTCAAACAGGAAGTCTTTTCTTGTGACTATAACAGGCAGACGAAAGCACTGTTCCAGTCATTAATAGGGAAAAGCATTGGGGACCGATAAGGAATACTTGTCGATAGTAAGGTCAGTCATGGAGAAACTGGTAATCTTCCATTACGACAAGGGATCGCAGAGCGGAACGGTTATCGAATCCCTGACAGACCAATATCACTTTAAGGGATAGTTTCAATGCGAAGGTTTTGCAGACTATGAGGTAGCCTTCAAGACTACCCCCGATGTGTAGTTGCTCAATTGCTTGGTGCATATCTACCATCATTTTGAACAGGCTTTGGATGCTTACCCTATACCGATGGGACAATATAATGAAATGTTTGGAAGACGGACATCTGCTTGGAAATAATATTTTGGTAGAAAATGTTATCAGATCGATAACTATGGAATAGAAAAAATTATCTCTTTAATGGAAACCATGAAGCAACAGTTAATATATCGGTTGTATGTTCTCTGCTGGCTATCTGTAAGGTACAGTATACGATGTAACGCCAAGGAAGTATCTGAATGATGTTGTCATCCGAATGTCCTATCACAAAACAGGTAACTTATGAAGAATTGTTGAATATACTTCCGTACAATTGGAAATTGCAATACCTGGAATGTGTATTGACAAAACAAAATAGGGAAGCTGACAATTAGTGCTGATTTCAACATATAGGTTCATAGTGACAGTTTCTATTGTTATATATAAAGGTTTAAGACCTGTTGTTTATCGAATGCTTACTGACTTAAAAAATACTGATATATGGATTTCTCAAATAGCTTTCAATTGAAAAATCCATATATCAGTATTTCATTTCTCAAGTTTTGTATAATATTTTTCTTGACTAACTAATCCCCTACCGTTTTCATCGGTAAAACTTCCGCAAATTCAATGAAGAATCCAATGTTTTAGGGAAGCATAAAATCTTTCAAAGCCATTTTACAATGTATTTGTTCTTGTCCGGAAACGGTTTCTGAATTCAAATATACATCGATAAGATCGTCATCATTCATACCTTTATCTTGAAATTTATAATAAATTTCTCCAGGCATTTCAAGACTTATAAACGAAGAAATTGAGTTATTACTACTTTGTATACTATTATTAAAATACAAATTTAAATTTAACTTATTATTAGAAGTATCTATATCCTTTTCGCCATCATAGTATAATAAAAAGAAAACCGGCTTATATAAATCATACTCAAAAGTTGGAACAATATTCATATAACCATTTTTTATATAGAATGCTCCGGCCGTTTTATCTAATGAATAAATACTCTTATTTTTTAGTTGGATAGAGTCTTGACCGAATATTTGATACTCTTCACTTAAAGTGTCAACATGAACTGTAAAAGTAGGAATCTGTTGGTTCATTCCATTCGTACTGTTTAATATAACATCATAAGTTTTTCCGTCCTCCAATTGAGTTGTATTTTCATTTTCATCCAATAAGTTAAAACTAACTATGGCACGTTGCACTTCTTTTAACCAAGGTATACGATTAAGACTTTCTTCTGTTGGAACTAAAATTGCACCAAAATCCGTGTATAACTTGTAGCCACGAATATTGTCTCCACCAACCGTAACATATACACCATTAAATTTAGACCATTGCGCATCATCGTCATTACTGAGACAAGAGCAAAATAGCCCGATACAAACTACAAAGAAAAAGAGGATATAAAATCTAGATTGTTTCATGACATTTCTATAAATTATAATTTAAAGGTAAAAGAGGATGCTTTATACATATTGATGCATCCTCTTATTGTACGTTTATTCTATTACCATCCTGCGTTTTGAGACAAATTAGGGTTTTTCATACGTTCCGATTGTGGAATTGGGAAAAGATACATTTTATCATCCCAAACACGATTGACAACATTTCGTTTATAAGTGATAGTACCATTCTCATTTTTTGTAAGTTTCATTTCTATGATGCTCTTTAATTTATCACCATCTTTCCATCTTCTCAGATCATAAAAACGATGTCCCTCAAAAGCCAATTCTACCATGCGCTCATTCTGATATTTATTCCAAAAGGCATCTGCCGACAAACCTGTTGGAAATTCCGGCATTTTAACATCAGTACGATTACGTATGATATTTACCGCTTCACAAGCTGTCATTCCGAATTCACCAGCATTATCAGCAGAACCCGTATATTGGAATATGGCTTCTGCATAGTTTAAGTAAAATTCTCCTAAACGATAAGTGATCCATGAATGGCGGCTGGTTTTTGTTGTACTATTAGCACTCAGATCAATGGCTGAATCCAAATATTTTTTCAAATAATATCCGGTAGGGGTTGCACCTGAAAGAGGTTCAGCATTTAAACCTCCATAAAAAGTTTCAATAGGATTGGCATTCTTTGACGGCCATTTTGTATCTCCATTCTTTACAATAGTCATATCGAAACGTGGATCACGTCCGGCATATGGATTAGAAGCGTCATAACCACTTCCTGTTTCATTCCACATTTTTCCAGTAGCTTTCATTTCATAGGCGTCAACCATATTTTGTGTTGGGCAATTACCGGAGTTTCCACCTGGCACTCCCATCGGAAAATTATATTCTTCCAATGTGCTGATGTTACCATTATATCGACGAACAAAAATCATTTCATTATTTGACCAGTTGTTAGGTCCCCACAATTCTGAATATTTACTTAATTTAAAACCATTAGCTGTACAAGTTTCAATTACCTCTTTATTAGCTTCAGCCGCTCTACGCCACAAATCTTTGTTATTTTCCGGATTAAATAATGGACTGGCAGCATATAAAGCAGCACGTGCTTTTAATGCCAAAGCTGCATAACAAGTAACACGACCGTTCTCTGCTGGGGCAATTCCGTCCAATCCAAGTTTTGTATAGTCTGCAGGTAATTCTGTAGATAATTTGTCACATTCTGCTATAATGGCGTTAAAAATTTCCTGTGCAGGGGTGCGTGTCAGACTGTTTACTTGATCTGTAGTTACCATTTCTGTAAAATATGGAACATCTCCATAAGCACGTACTAAATTAAAATAAAAATATGCACGCAAAAAACGAGCTTCCTTGAAACTGTTGGTATAACGGAACATTTGTGCACGATAGTCATCATTCAATTTTAGCTCATCAAATGTCAATCCTTGAAATTCAGCCAGATACTGATTACATATCTGAATTGCTTTATAGCTACTAGACCAGATGTTAGACATTGGATTAGCCGGGCTCCAAGATCCGTTTACAAAATCACATATATCATTGTTTGTATAAGCATATTCAGCTTCATCACAAGCAGATGCCAGCATTCCACCTTTATATGTTTGGCCAAAGTCATAGTCTAATATGGAATAAACATTGGTAATCATACCAATTACATTTTCATAACTTTCATCTATATAGTCTTTTCCGTAATTGGCATATTCGTGATAATCCAGATTACATGCAGCCAAAGTTACCATACATGCTATTCCGCTCACTATTTTTTTGATTTTCATAATCATGTTTTTAATTTAAGTTCAACAATTAAAAGCCGATAGTTAATCCAGCCACTACACTACGAGTTAAAGGATAAGTCGCTCCATAAACTTCGGGATCGGCAATATTAATCTTATCAAAGCACAAAAGATCAACACCTCTCACATAAATCTTTGCATTGCTCAATATCTTGCTTTTCTTTACCCATATTTGTGGAAACTTGTAATACAACTCTATTGAACGAAGTTTCAAAAATGAGCGGTCTGCCAACCACAAAGTATTAGTTTGATAATTGTTCTCATTACTTTGAGAACTCAAACGAGGATATTTAGCATCTTGATTTTCTGGAGTCCACCGGTTATCATAATATTCCTGTGAAATCGTTGTATTATTTATTAACGGCCAGTATAAACTCTTCGTATTTAATACAGCAGAATATCTTCCTGTCCCTTGGAACATAGCATCAAAGCCTAACCCTTTCCATTCTGCTCCCAAATTGAATGAATAGTAAATTTCAGGAGCAGTAGTACTATGTCCTATAGCAACTTTATCATTCGCATCAATAATATTGTCACCATTAACATCTTTATATTTTATATCACCAGGTTTTACATCACCAAATGACTGTTTAGGACTATTCTCAATGTCAGCTTGATCCTTAAAATATCCGATAACTTCCATACCATAAGTTTGCTTCAGAGGCTTACCTGTAGTTATAAGATTATCATACATACGCGGTTCTTCCATTTGCTCGATAATCTCATTTTTGGCTAAAGCAAAATTGGCTCCTATATTTAAAGTAATGTCAGCAATTTTTTTACGATAATTAGCACCAATTTCAACTCCCCAACTATCGACAATACCACCATTCTCATAAGGAGCAGTAAATCCTAAGACACTTGAATAATGACCGCTTGAAGACACCCAAATATCTGAACGTCTTTCATAATAAGCATCAAAAGATACGTCCAACCCATTGAACATACTGGCATCTAAACCCAAATTATATTTATATGCTTTTTCATGAGTAGAATTCAAA
Organism: Bacteroides sp.; assembly: GCA_019414725.1. Classification (GTDB taxonomy): domain Bacteria; phylum Bacteroidota; class Bacteroidia; order Bacteroidales; family Bacteroidaceae; genus Phocaeicola. Next base: position 7,103 of record DXLM01000058.1, on the reverse strand, counting down.
GAAGCCAAACGACCTAATGACCAACTTTGCGTTCCTACAGAATAATTTGTATCAAATGGATAATAACCACCGCCACCATATGTTTGTTCCCAATAGTTAGTAACCTCACTGTCATCATCCAACGGAAGACGGTCGGTATTAATGACACCAAACGAAGCCCTCAGTTTCATAAAATTAATCCAAGAAAGATCTTTCATGAAATTTTCTTTTGACATGACCCAAGCTAAGCCAACAGTGGGAGATATAGACCATTGGTGTCCTGGTGCCAATTTATTAGACGCTGAAGCAACTACACTCAAATCAGCAAAATATTTATCTTTGTATCCATAATGAGTATAGAAAGAGGCATTCTGACGATACCAGGTCTGATCGGTCCCTTTGGTATTACGGTATTCATAGTCCCATTTTAATTGACTATAAATTTTATTGTCCTTATTTATCTGTTTGTCATAAAATAAAGTTGCTGCAAAATTGAATACCCGTGTAAATGCAATACATTTAGCATCACTACTCATCGAACTTTCTTTACCATCAGTATAATAAGTCGTACTTGAAGGTACACCATTTTCCCATGCAGTTACCGAATTACTACCATAAACAAAAGTTTTAGAATGATTTTCCCAATATTGGGCATAGTTATCATAAGATAACATACCGCTTGCTCCTAGTCCTGGAGTTATAGATGATAAATCCTGGGTCAGCGTCATATCAGCGAACAATGTACGTTCGTGGAACTTTGTGTAAGCCGCTGCTTGTGATACAGCTAAAGGATTTTTGGTCCCAGCCCAAGTCGCACTACCTCCCCATGTACCATTTTCCAAACGAGCGGGAAAAGCAGCGGAAGGTAAAGTATAAATCATATCCCATAAATTAGCACCTCCCTGACCATTCGCTCCCGGAGTTCTAGTTTCTGACAGGATACCTAATACATTTAATTTCAATTTTGTTTTTTCTGTCAGATCAATATCCAAATTAGTACGTAAATTGGCTCTGGAGTATTGGTCCTGTGTAGAATATCCATCATTCATATAAGGATTGGCAATAAACCCTTTATTAGTAGTCAAGTTAGCCATAGCATAATAACGGAATTTGCTTGCCCCACCTCGGAAACTTATATTATATATATTGGTAGCATCCATATCGCGATAAGTTTCTCCAAGCCAATCCACATTAGCATACAGATATGGATATTGACCACTACGAAATGCGTTCAATTCATCTTGTGTATAACGCGCTGTTAACCCGTCATTTGCCAATGCTTCATTCATGGCATTTGCATAAGAATAACTGTCTACAAACTTGGGCTTGCGTGCTTGCCAACCGAAACCATGATCATAAGTAAACTTGATTTCACGTGTATTATAAATACCACGTTTGGTAGTAATATTTACTACACCATTTATACCTTTATGCCCGTAAATTGCTACTGCAGCAGCATCTTTCAATATAGTGACAGTTTCTACCTCTTCAGGAGTGACATCTGTAATATCACGTTCAATACCGTCTACCAATATTAACGGATTATTAGTGGATAAACTTTGTAGACCACGAATAAAAAATGTAGGTTCGGCATCTGCATATCGTCCGCTACCTTGCAAAGTAGTCAACCCTGTACCATATCCAAAAAGCGAATTAGCTATATTTTTAGCACTACGCTTATTGAAATCTTCATTATATACGGTAGAAATTGATGAGGTAGATTCTTCCAGACATTGAGCTTTATGATATCCGATTTCTACAACTTCATCGGAATATTTTGCCGGCTTACCGGAAGTTATGCTATCATTGAGTTCCTGTGCATACCCTTGCATACTCAAAAAAGCAAGGAGTGCCGGAATAATTAATCTATTTTTTCTCATAATAATTAATTCAAATTGTAATTGAAGTATTCATTAGTTATTACCATCCGGGATTTTGAACAAGCCCGTATCCTTTATTAACTTCTGTTGACGGGAATGGAGAAAGATACCATTTAGGGTCAAATCCATTTGTCCACCAATAACGAGTTGGGTTATTCAATTCAAATTTTTCATATTCAAAATGGGTCGGATAAGCCATCTTCCCTTCATCGTTTCCACGCCAAGGCAAATCTCTTCGTACTCCGTTGTCATCCAAACGATAAATGAAAAGTCCATGCAATTGTTTTTCAAATATATCTGCTCGTTTATAGCGAATCAAGTCAAAGAAGCGTGCATCTTCCATACCTAACTCACAAGCACGTTCACGAAGAAGTTCTTCGATAAAAGCATCCTTGTTACTTTGTAAATTTTTATCCGGATTACATTCTGCCAATCCTTTCATTCCTACACGTGCACGTACAATATCTACTTGAGCTATAGCTTTATCCATACTGCCTCGTGAACTTTGACACAATGCTTCCGCATAAATTAAATGCAGTTCAGCTATACGGATACAAGGCCAATGTACATATCTACGCAGCATATCGTTTCCCATTAAGAATTTGATAGGTGCATATCCCGTAGCAAATGAACCTGTTTGACTGGTAGGACCATTGCCGGCACTCTTTCCCCCCAACCACGATTCAAAACAATAACCTGACATATTTCCTGTGGTCCAATCCAAAGATTCTTGCTGACCGTTTACAATGATTTCTTCATACATACGCGGGTCACGGGTCAATTCTATATTTATCAGTCCGTCACTGGTTGTGCCCGTTCCTTTCAAAAACATTTCATCCAGTTTTCCTTCACTTTTGGCCTTATCCCAATCAAACGGCGTACCATCTTTCCAAGGGAACATTTCCATATATTCTTGTGTAGGACTGTAACCACGATGAATGCTCATAAGAGGATCTCCCCATTGGTGCCAATTATAATGACTTGATTTGAATGCATCAATATCAATTACACGTGTGTTTATCAATACTTCCGGGCTATCCAAATTAGCATAGCCTGCACGATATGCCAAACGATAATCTTCTGGACGAGTACCTTTCGCCTGCTGTAAACTATATCCACCTTTAGAAGCCAGTTCATTAAAGAATTGTTCACACGCTTCCAGACAGCGATCCCATAGTTCCGGTTTATAACCACCATACCAAATAGCAGGATTGCCTGTCGCTCCCGGGTAATAAGGCTGGTCGGAATTAAATAAAGGTGAGGCTGCAAATTGAAGAATACGACATTTATAAGCTAAAGCTGCCGCTCTAGTCCAACGTCCGGATTCAGATGCAGGTGTTTCTACAGTCCAAGGAAGTACAGCAGCAGCTTCATCCAGCAATTGTACCATATAATTCACTGTTTCTTCCACACTGTTACGAGGCATTTCATAGCTTGTATCCGTTCCACTGAATGTACCTTTAATTAAAGGAATGCCACCATAATGACGAAATACATCAAAATAACGGGAAGCAAGAATACATTTCGCCTGTGCCACCATAGAAGCTTTTTCATCTTCCCCTAGCCCCGGTACATTATCAATATTCTCAATCAACATCCATACTCCACGTACAGCTTCCCAGACATTATTTCTTAAATAATCAAATTTATCAGAACGTTTACCATAATTGGCAGTGTGAGTACCTTTATAATATGGTCCTGAGATTCCACATGACGGATAAGTGAAAACATACAAATCTGTTAAAGCTTCAGGCTTGCCTACATATTGATTGGAACTTTCCTGATTAGCCACATTCTTATATGGAAGCCCATAATATTGCATGCCATAAAGATTAGTCAGAAATTGTCGGGTATATTCAGCATTATTAAATACTGTATCTTTTGTAACCGAACCTCCCGGAGCCTTTTCCAAAAAAGAGTTGCCAAACTTAATCTCATCGACACATGAAGTAGCGATGACAGATGTCAGAGCCAGTCCTGAAGCAACATTAAAAATCCATTTATTATATTTTTTCATTTGATTGCATTATTAAGATTAAAAACCAAGTTTCAAACTCAATGAATATGTTTTTGTCAGCGGATAAGAGGGAGAATTACTAGCCTTTGATTCCGGATCACTCCAAAAATATGGAGTAAAGGTCAATAAATTATATCCACTTAACGCTAACTGCATAGTATTCAGTTTCAGTTTTTTCATAAACGGAAGATTGAAATTATAAGCAATTTGCAGATTTTTCAAACGAAGATACTTAGCATCTTTCTCCCACAAAGTTGATTCCGCATAGTTATTGGTATCGTTGATAAATGTCGCACGCGGATATTCCGCATTTGGATTCGGATTCTCTGGAGTCCATGTATGATTTAACATATATTCCAACAAACCTCCTTGATCTGAGTTTGTACGGTCTGTAAAAGGTTGGCGGAATACACTTGATATACTACGGCTTACATTCCATGCGGCAGTCCATTGCATTGAAACATCAAATCCCTTCCAACTGAATCCCATATTAAGACCGGCCATGTATTCCGGATCATCTGTGAAACCAAATTGACGTGACATATCGTTAGAATCTATTTTACCATCGTTATTTAAATCGACATATACACAATCACCATTTTTTAAATCACTGACTAATTGTTCTGGCATATCCGTACCATATACTTCTTTGTAATGAGCAGGGGTTGTTTCCGAATTATAATATTCAAAGAATTTATATTGACTGCGTGAACCAAGACGACGTCCTTTTTGATACATATACTCTTCATTTTGCGGAGCTTCTTTTCTCTCTACCACCCGATTTTGATTGTACATCAAATTCAATCCTACGTTATACCTGAAATTGTCACCTATTTGATCATTCCATTTTAAAGTGATTTCCCAACCCCAGCTTCTCATTTCCCCAAGATTAGCCAATGGAGGAGTAAATCCTAATACAGAAGGAGCCGTACCGTCACTCAACATAATGTCTGTACGTTTTTCATGATAATAATCAAATGAAGTGCGTAAACGATCATTAAGGAAATTAGCATCTACACCCAAATTGGTTTTCAACGCTTTTTCCCATGTAATATCTTGGTTATTCTTTCCATTTTCATAAGCAGCAGGACTTACTGTGGAATTATTGATACCAAACAAAAAACCATGACCATCACGGTTAATTAAAGAAGAATTATTAACTACATAAGGATCAGACATATAGAGGAAACGTTGCTTGTTTCCGTCAAAACTATCATTACCAACTAGACCGATTGTATAACGAAATTTCAAGAAACTTACTACTGATTTTATAGGTTTCCAGAATTTTTCCTCACTAACAATCCAACCAAAAGAACCGGCCGGAAAAGTACCAAAGCGTTTGCCGGGTGCATAATTCTCGGAACCATTATATCCAATATTGAATTCTGCCATATAGCGGTTTTTCCAATCATAAGTTGCACGTCCCACTATACCAACCATACCACGAGGAATATCAGAATATGCACTAGGATAATATATCTTAGACTGATTGTATAACAATAATGCTGAAACATGATGGTTACCGAATTCCCGGGCATAGTTTAAGGCTGCCTCCATATACCAATCACGTGATTTAGCCGGATCCTTATCTTCATATTTCAACTGAGAATTTTGTCCATATTTCTTATAAGCAATCGTACCATCTTCTTGTAATACAGGAGTATAAGTTGCAACACTAGTACTAGCCTGTGTATAAGATGTAAAACCACTATTGTATGATCCTTTAATATGGAATGACAATCCTTTAGTTATAAAATCCAGTTTTTGTTTTAATTGGACATCAGCATTTAAGGTGTTATTACTGGTTCGCATAAAACCTCCACCATAGTATCCCATGCCGCTACCACCAGTAAAAGGCATTCTCAAATCCGGATAGTCCGTACTTGCATTAACCAGTTTGCCATCGACAAGTCCCGGGCTAGAAAACGGAGTGGAATAATACATGTTTATTAACATCCCGGCACTACCCTGTCCAGTATAAGGTTTAGAAGCATTATTCACATTACCAGCAATATTCATTGATAATGTTGTCGTTTTGGTTACGTCAATATCTAGATTTGAACGGTAATTGAAACGATTATATTGATAAGACAGATTATAAGGCAAGTCAAATTCTTTAAATAAACCGCCTTGTGTATAAGCTCCTGCTGAAATAAAATAACGTACACGGTCTGTACCACCTGATATATTAACATTATGCTGTGTTTGAAGGGTCATATCTTTTAAGCAATAGTCTACCCAATCCACACTTGGAAAACGAACGGGATCTGAACCATCTTTAAATTTCTGAATTATTTCATCCGAAAACGTAGGATTCAAACCATCACCAGTATTTATTTGGTTATAAAAAGTAGCATATTGATAAGAATTAGCCATTTTAATACTTTCGGTCGGGGCAATAATACTTGAGGAAGTCGTAAATGAAATCTTAGCCTTTCCTTCCTTACCTCTTTTAGTCGTAATTAAAACAACGCCATTTGCACCTCGTACACCAAAAACAGCCGTAGCAGAAGCATCTTTTAATATAGAAATACTTTCTATTTCATTAGGATCAATATCATTCATACTACGTTCCACACCGTCTACTTGAATAAGAGGAGCAGATTGATTCCATGTAGCTTGACCACGGACAAAAATATTCGCTGCATCACTCCCCGGTTCACCGGAATACTGTACGGTAGTCAAACCTGCCATTTGCCCTGATAACATATTAGAAATGGAGCCTGTTGGAGTTTTTGTCAATTCTTCACCTTTTACACTGGAAATAGCTCCAGTTACAGAAACCTTTTTCTGAACGCCATAAGCTACAACCTCTACTTCTCCTAACATTTGAGAATCATCATCCAAAACTATTTCAATGTTAGATTGTTTTACTTCTACAGTTTTGGAACTATATCCAATGAATGAAATCAATAACTTAGCTCCTTTAGGAACATCCAGCTTAAAAACTCCATCAATGTCGGTTATAGTACCTACTGTCTGACCTTGCACAACAACATTGGCACCAATAATAGGCTCTCCTAAATTATCTACGACCTTACCGGTCACTGATATTTTTTGTTGCTGAATAATATTGTTTGCAGCTACTGCCGACTGTCCTCCAAAGGAAAGGGGCAGAGGACCTGCAAACAGACTAAAGAGAAAAAGCCACCGAAATTTTAATCGATGTCCCAACAGACTTGAATTCTTTCTGTCTTTCATACTTTAATTATTAAGTTAAACAAAAG
>DXLM01000057.1 GCA_019414725.1 Bacteroides sp. | reverse complement strand
GAGCAACTGACTCTTAATCAGTGGGTCCAGGGTTCGAATCCCTGAGGGTGTACAAAAGGAGTAACTTCGGTTATTCCTTTTTTTATAAGCCCGTCAAATAAAAGCGGCTACCCCTCCCGGGCCGCCGCTTTAAAATACAAATGAGCGTACAGCCATTAATGACTGCACAAGGAAAATCAGTTATCTTATATTTTTAATAATTCGCTAATTCTGCTCAAAACTCCCATATCCAAATCCTTTAACTCAATAACATTTAGTGTATCTGTAACATAAAGGTCATTGCCTAAAAATAAATATTTTGCATGAAATATCCTATTATTATAAAAGAAATCCAAAGCTATCTCCCTATCATTCTTTTTATTGCATAATTCTTTAATTCTATTTATAACATACGATTTTTCCATAACAAATAATATTACAGTACTTTTTTACAATTAATCTGCTACAAAGATAAAAAACCCCTTATTAAACTTCACATTATTTATAGAAAAGTTATGTGAAAGTTATTAACAATTTTATTATATTCAAGCTATTAAATGAACAATTAAAACAATATCAGTGATCCATCCGAGTTCTATTTATCCCATATACCTACCTTCTGTTTTTTTCCATCATTATAGCACAAGCTTAAACAATAAAATCCACAAGCAAGCATCTCCTACCGGAATGTCAAGTTTCTCCAAAGGGGAAACGTATAAAAGATGTATCTAAAAATAGTTCCTGAACAGGCTGAAAATAGTTAAGAGAGAAAAATCAAGAAGATTGGAAATGAAATAGCTTCCTTAACAACAAAGCAGAGAACAACAAGGATTTAATTTACATAATACAATCCAGACAGGCAGCCTTCCGGCTGCCTGTTATACTTCTATTTATCTTTAACATTTCCCTTTATAGGGGTCAGGGTTATTTTAGCCCCTTCAACTATCGGAGTTAATATATCAAAAATAACCTGTTTGTATTCAGATAAAGCAATACTCAATAATAGCTCCTCTTTTCTTATCTTATCCGCCAAAGCATTATTATCCTTTTTATATGATTGATCCTGCATATACAGCCGGTAAGTCTTATAGTTCTCATAAAATGCGGAAATAGACCGGAACAAGCGACCATAATTTTCCTTCAAATTCTGACAATCATTCTCACTGAAGTAATTTCCCGGATTAGAAACAAACACTGTATCTTGAACAGAAACCACAGGCTGTGATACCACAGGCAGAGAATCTACCGGCATCTTCTGATCCAAATAGCCCAGCACCGCTTTTATCTCATTCTCATTAACTAAGTCTTTCAAGATTTTCAATGAGGTATCATAATACTTCATCACTTCATTCGCATTCTCCACACTCATGCTACTGCTATCCATAACGTGACTACTCTTGGAGCCACCGGAACAAGAGGATATGGAGAGGGCGCAAAGAAACACACCATACAATAATAAATTCTTCTTCATACTGCCAGTATTAAATTATAATACCTTGATAACAATATGAAATGATAATTGCTCACGCTCCTGTCCCGTTTTTTTCCAAATTGCTCTTAATTTTCTCTAACAAATAAAGGCATCCCTGCATTTTGGGATTTTCGTAACATACATAGGCCTGTTCAAACAGCATATCTACCGTATCCTTTAAATTAGGAGTAAAAGCAGCCTTATCTATCTGCATTGTTGGGGGAAGTTCCTGAGAATCAAACCATTTTTTCAACTCATTAACCTCTTCTTGAGTATATGTTCTCTTTCTTTCTTTTATCATATTATATATATTTTCTTTAAAATGGATAACCTACTGCAAAGTGAAAAGCAAAATCACGGCTAAAGCGTGGTCGGATAACAGGATATCGCTTTTTACCTGTTTCCACAGGATTTATGGCCTTCATGCCACCGTCAAAACGCAAAATCAAATAATCCAGATCAAGGCGGATTCCCAAACCGTATGCTACAGCTATCTGTTTATAAAACTCGTTAAATTTGAACAAACCACCTTCCTGTCCGGAGTCATCACGAATAGTCCAGATATTACCGGCATCCACAAAAGCCGCTCCATTCAATTTCCAAAACAAATGAGTACGATATTCTATATTCAAGTCCAATTTAATATCACCAGCCTGGTTGATAAAGTCCATTCTCCCATCCTCACTACCTTTATAAACACCAGGTCCTAAAGAACGTACAGACCACCCACGTACACTGTTCGCGCCACCGGAAAAATACCTCTTTTCAAAAGGAAGCATTTTGGAGTTACCATACGGATAGGCCACCCCCACTCCTATATGAAACACAAATGAGTTACGCGGATCTATCATGAAATTCTTTGCAAAATCAAAATCTGCTTTCACATATTGAGCAAAAGGAATATTCGCCAGCACATAATCTTCTCCATCTTTCGGATTAGGGTGAACCAATTTGGAAGCAGCATACAGTAAATTACCAGCCTCTTCAATATTGGCACGAATAGAATAGGAATTTTTAGTAGGTGTACGCATCATGGCGTTTCCTGCACTGTTATAGGTAAAGCTGTACCCTGTACGCACAACAAGCTGATTTTCATAACTGGCTTTCAAAGCTGAATTCCTCAGACTCATGCTGTCCAAATATTCCTGAAAAGCCGATGACTTTCTAGGCATATATACATAATTGACATCTACCAAATCCAAACGGTGTTGCATACGTTTCCTGTCAGTCCATTTATAACTCCATGAAGCAGAAGCCAGTGTACGCGAAAATTCCGGACGAACTTGCGATGTGAACTTTAAGCCGACCTCTGAAGTCGCTCTAATTTTCTTTTTAAAATTCGATGATAGAAAAGGAAACATGAACTGAGGGAAATTCAAGCTGCTTTCTACCCCATACTCCATGTAATTATCATTCACATAATCCTGTGAAGCCACCCCCAATCCCGTAATGGCCTCATAAGCGCCACGTACTTTCATCATAAAGGTTTCGGAACCTTTGAATACATTGCGGTGCTGAAAAGAAACCGAGGCAGCCGCTCCCAAGTCACCAGCCGAATTTGTTCCTTCTACTTCAAACGCCATGGATTTATTTTTGTTCTTCGCCAAAAATACGTATGCGTCCAGCTGCGTACCATTTTCTCCATTCACTTCACGAAAACGAATATTAGAGTATTTCAAGGCACGCAAACGCCCCAGATTGGAATAGGTGTTTTGCACATCCTGTTCACTATACAGTTCTCCCGGACGGATACGATTGAAATCAACCAACACTTGCGGACGGAGAAAAGCCTTTCCCTTGTAATACATACTATATCCTTTGTATCGCAAAGAGTCAAATTCTTCCAAAGTACCTTCCTGTACCGACATGATTTCATCATCCGCCAGAAAGTTCACTTCTCCCACCTTGTATTGTCTATGCTTCTGCGGCAAATCTTCTTTTCTACGCTGATAAGGAAGTAATCTTAAAGTCAAGTCCACCAAATAGGTATTTCTAGCCGTATCCGCCTGATAGACCAAAAAATCCTTGTTGAACTTATAATAACCCTTATTCTGCAATAATTTGGTAATCCGCTGCCGTTCAGCATCCAGCACATTCACATCAAACAGCATACCGGGCGCCAACAAACTTTGGGCAGAATCCTGCCGCATATAGTCACTGATAACCAAATCATCTATATCATACACCACATGACGTACCTTATAAGGATGCCCGGCATGAATACGGTAAGCCAATTTCAATTTGTTCTTCCTCGTTTTTTTATCCAGGTGCACAGTAGCCCCCATATACCCCATATTACGTACTGCTTTCTCTATTTCCTCCTGGGATTTCAGGGCAACAGATTCATCATAGATTACCGGAGCATCACCAATCTTCCTAAAAAAACGATTAATCCATTTAGTGGAGTCCACACCTGAGACGCAATAAGTACGCATAGGTATCTTAACCAAATTGAACCATTTGGCATTAGGATTCTGACGAATATATGAATTGAATAGTGACGGCTTCACCTCCTTCGTTTCAGATACAATCCTGACCTCATCCAATAAATATTTATCCTCAGGAATAAATTTACTGACCGAACACGAGGTGCATAGTGCTATAATAAATGTGCATATATATGGGCGTGCGCTTTTCTTCATACAAATCCGTAACCTTCGCAAATTTATCTACAAAGATAGATATTAATTGAAAATATCTTCTTAGCTTTGCTCCAAATATTTGTTATTAAATAGAAATTATCATGCTGAGCAAAAACAAAATAAAATATATCCGTTCGTTGGAACTGAAAAAAAAACGCAAAGAAGAACAAGTTTTTGTGGCCGAAGGGCATAAATTGGTAGGCGATTTATTGGGACACTTCCCTTGCAAGTTACTGATTGCCACTTCCAATTGGCTGAGAATGAACCACTCTGCCACGGCCAACGAAATTATTGAAGTAACACAAGAAGAGTTGTCACGTGCCAGTCTTCAAAAGACGCCCCAAGAGGTATTGGCCGTTTTTGTACAACCTTCTTATGATTTAAATCCGGAAGTTATTAAAAGTTCTCTATGCCTGGCGCTGGACGATGTACAAGACCCAGGGAATCTGGGAACCATTATCCGCTTGGCAGACTGGTTTGGCATTGAACATATCTTCTGCTCGACAGGGACAGCAGATGTGTATAATCCCAAAACCGTACAGGCAACCATGGGGGCATTGGCAAGAGTAAAAGTTCATTACTGTTCTTTACCACAGCTTATTGAAAGCCTGACCGATATTCCTGTATACGGCACCTTTTTAAACGGGAACATTATTTATGCAGAATCCCTGTCGGCCCATGGATTGATTGTCATGGGAAATGAAGGAAAAGGAGTAAGCCCTGAAGTAGAGAGACTGATAAACAAGAAGTTATATATTCCCAATTATCCTCAAGAACGGGAAACCTCCGAATCGTTGAATGTGGCAATTGCCACAGCAGTGGTTTGCTCGGAGTTCAGAAGACGTTTATTGCCTTAAAATTCATATTTCCATCGGTATATGTAACAATTTCTGAATGGGAAATACTATAACGCTACCCTAAGCATATATTATAAACGTACCAGTCTGCTTCCCGTTGTAAACTCCTTTCCCGGCAAATCAAAATCAGCTATATGCCATGCATATACAGGCTGTTCACATCCTGTTTCCAGCATGGCACGGTGCAGGAAATCAGCAAACTTCTCTCCGGAACAAATCTCCAGCCCATACATCGGAGAAATAATAATCACTCCGCCTATCCATTGTGTCGCACTAAGCTCCTCCTTCAATGGGAAATATGCACGCACTCTACCGCTGTCTTCCAACTCCACTACATATTTAGAATAACAGCCATCCGCCGAAACATAAAGATAATGACAAGCAAAACGTCTCATACCCACAAAAGATAATTAATTTCTGCGCTTGATTCTCTGAGGACGATCTGAGTGAGAATGATCTGCCGCATTATTCTCCTTCATTTCACGTGGATTCATACGGGCGGGAACATTTTTCCTGATATCCACCGATTGAATCGAATCTGCTTTCTTCTCTGTTACCACCGAATCAGTTCCAACACGCTGTTCCACAGCCAAACTATCTTTTCCGGCAACTGTCATTGTATCTACCGGTTCATGATAACGGGTCAAAGCAATATTATTGATAATCAGTCCCGGCTTATTCGTTGACGAATCACTATCCATATAGTAAATAAATCCGCTCACACTCTTGATGGCAAAAGCAGAATCAGGCTTTATATACAAAGTCTGCACACCGGAACACGTGATATCCTTCACACGCCCCACCACAGAATCATTATCAAACAAAATATTGAACCCCATAGTGGCTCTCCGTTCCCCTTCCGAAAGGAATATATAATCAGCCGACCACAGGAAAGCATCCTTTGCTTTGAAATTACTATCGGCGGGAATCTCAAAAGTCACCTTATTCGCCAACGGAACATCTGTCAGCCAATAAAGTTTACGGTCATACCATACATCCACAGTATCTCCCGGCAACGATGCAGCCGGTTTATCCTCACGCAACGCCAGCAACTCCTGCATGCGTTTTTTCTCACTGCGGAAGCGTTCCCCCACCTTTTTATAAAGACCGGCAAGTTCCTCCGTGTGACGTGTGTACCACACCATGGACGAATCGAAATCAGCTTCAGTAATATGATACTTCTCGAAGACATAATTCTTATACGCCTCCTTTTGATAATTATCAGAATAACTCAGATTATTGCCCATGGAGATACTTAAATGATAATCGTACAAGATATTCTCCATCCTGTCCGGCTGGATAATATCTTCAGGCACTTGCTTGCCACACCCCACCATAAAAGCCGCACCCAGCAGCCACACCCAAGTAATATTCCTGCGACGCATCATTTATCCTTTAATTTCTTCTGCTGACGGGTGAATATTCTTATTCAGATACTTACCGTAAAATAACAACAACGCCACAATACCGCAACTGATGGCAGCATCGGCAAAATTAAATATCGGACTGAAAAATATGAAATGTTCCCCTCCTATTCCCGGTATCCATTCGGGCCAGTTGGTTTCAATAATGGGAAAATAGAACATATCCACCACCTTACCATGCAACCATTCCGAATACCCTTCACCTACCGGAACAAAAGAAGCGATGGTACTATGAGTACTTTCATTAAAAACAACGCCATAGAACACACTGTCTATAATATTACCGATAGCCCCTGCCAAAATTAAAGAGATACATACAATATAACCAGTCTTATAATTCTGTTTCGCTATTTTTGCCAGATACCAGATAATCAATCCCACAGCTACAATACGGAAGGTAGTAAGGAATAACTTTCCGAATATTTCCATACCGAAAGCCATGCCGTTATTTTCTGTAAAATAGATATAAAACCAATCTGTTATGCGGATACTCTCATGCCAGTACATATTGGTCTTTACCAATATCTTTATTATCTGGTCGATAATCAGAACTGCAAAGACGATAAGAACAGAGAGCTGCCCTTGGGTGAGTAGTTTCTTCATTTATTAAATTGAAAATTAATTAATGGTTAATGATTAGCCGTTAGCGGTTAATACTGTAACATGACAGTAAAACTCATAAACTATTAATCACTAACCATTAACCACTATTTTATTTCTTTCCTTCGTTCTTTGCCTCAATGCTCAGTGTTGCATGAGGTACTGCACGAAGCCTTTCCTTCGGAATCAACTTGCCGGTTTCACGGCAAATACCATAAGTTTTGTTTTCGATACGTACCAATGCCGCCTGCAACCCCTGAATAAACTTCAGCTGACGTGCCGCCAACCGGGTCGTTTCTTCTTTAGACAATGTATTAGCACCTTCTTCCAAAACTTTATAAGTAGGGGAAGTATCGTCCGTATCATTACCGTCCTTATTCATGATACTACTTTTCAGTCTATCATAGTCACGCTGAGCCAATTCCAGTTTTTCCATGATAATGGCACGGAATTCCTCCAGTTCCGCATCTGAATATCTAGTTTTTTCAGCCATATAACTTAGTTTTAAAAGGTTAATTATTCTTTTACGACACTCACATAAAGTGAGAAATCATCAAAATTTAATTCTGTACCGTTCTTCACTTCATCCACTAATTCCAGGGAGTTAGCAAGAACCTGGTTACAAATATAAGTATTATATTCATTTACTGCATCATCGGTTTGAGGATTTTTAGATAATGCCACTTTTATTTTGTCCGTTATCTCAAAACCACTGCTCTTACGGATATTCTGTATACGGTTTACCAATTCACGGGCAACCCCCTCACGACGCAGTTCTTCGGTTACGGTAACCTCCAAGGCCACAGTCAGTTTACCTTCATTGGCAACCAGCCATCCCGGAATATCCTCACTGAAAATCTCCACATCCGTTGTTTCGATAACCGCTTCCGCACCATCAAGCACAAAGGTATATTTACCATTTTTCTCCAATTCGGCAATAGCTTCCTGCGACATTCCGGCTACGGCTGCGGCGACAGCTTTCATCTGTTTGCCGAATTTCGGACCGAGTTTTTTAAAGTCACATTTCACCTTTTTCACCAATACGCCTGCGGCTCCGTCTACAAACTTGATTTCTTTCACGTTCACTTCGCTCATAATCAAGTCTTTTACGGCTTCGATGTGCATTTTCTGCTCTTCGTCCACCACCGGAACCATGATACACTGCAAAGGCTGGCGCACTTTGATATTGACTTTGCGGCGCAATGCCAATACCATAGAAGTAACATCCTGAGCCATCTGCATACGCGCTTCCAGTTCTCCGTCTATCAATGCCTCATTACATTCCGGGAACTTGGCCAAGTGTACAGAAACCACGGTGTCACGACCTGTAGCCGCAATCAAATCCGTATACAACCGGTCGGCATAGAACGGAGCGATAGGCGCCATCAGCCTGGCCACTGTTTCAAGACAAGTGTACAATGTCTGATAAGCGGACAGCTTATCCTGTGACATGGCATTACCCCAGAAACGTTTACGGTTCAAGCGCACGTACCAGTTACTCAAATTATCATTTACGAAGTCTGTAATCAGACGTCCCGCCTTGGTCGGTTCGTAATCGTTGTAGCAAGCGTCCACGTTCTTCACCAATGAATTCAGAACAGACAGAATCCAACGGTCTATCTCCGGACGTTCATTTACCAGCACTTCCGCTTCCTGATAAGCGAAGCCATCCACATTGGCATAAAGTGCGAAGAACGAATAGGTATTATACAAAGTACCGAAGAATTTACGACGAACCTCATCCACCCCGTCGGTATCAAATTTCAAATTATCCCACGGAGAAGAATTGGTAATCATGTACCAACGCAAAGGATCGGAGCCATACTGTTCGATAGCGCCGAACGGATCTACCGCATTGCCCAGACGTTTTGACATTTTGTTTCCGTTCTTGTCCAGAACCAAGCCGTTAGAGATTACGTTCTTGTAAGCCACACTGTCGAATACCATCGTAGCGATAGCATGTAACGTAAAGAACCAGCCACGGGTCTGGTCCACCCCTTCTGCAATGAAGTCCGCAGGATAATAAGTGCGGTTGTCCACAATTTCCTTATTTTCGAACGGATAGTGCAACTGCGCGTAAGGCATCGCACCGGAGTCGAACCACACATCAATCAAGTCCGCCTCACGTTTCATCGGCTTGCCGCTTTCAGATACCAAGATGATATCATCCACATACGGACGGTGAAGGTCTATCTTGTCATAATTCTCCCCGTTATATTCGCCCGGAACAAAACCTTTTTCCTTATAAGGATTGACGGTCATAAATCCGGCAGCTATTGATTTTTCTATTTCATCATACAATTCCTCTACGGAACCGATACAAAGCTCCTCTCCTTCTTCACTGCGCCAGATAGGCAGCGGAGTTCCCCAATAACGAGAACGGCTCAAGTTCCAGTCATTCAAGTTTTCCAGCCACTTGCCGAAACGGCCTGTTCCGGTAGATTCCGGCTTCCAGTTGATAGTCTTGTTCAGTTCCATCATGCGCTCTTTGGCTGCGGTAGACCGGATGAACCAACTATCCAGCGGATAGTAGAGCACCGGTTTGTCAGTACGCCAGCAGTGCGGATAATTGTGTACATGCTTTTCTATCTTGAACGCCTTGTTGGCGGCTTTCATCATCATACAGATATAGATATCGAGTGATTCGGCGGCAGCGGCAGCTTTTTCATCGTACTTGCCATCTACAGTAAACTGAGGATCATAAGCATTCTTCACCCACCGGCCCTGATATTCCTTATATTTCTCTACGTCCACACATTCCTTTACGAAAGCCTCGTCCAGTTCGTCCAACAGATAGAATTTACCAGTCAGATCCACCATAGGACGGGTTTCCCCCTTCTTGTTTATCATGAACAGAGAAGGAATACCTGCCGCACGTGCCACAAAAGCATCGTCTGCACCGAATGTCGGAGCGATATGTACGATACCCGTACCATCTTCGGTAGTTACATAGTCACCGGGAATAACGCGGAATGCCTCACCGGCCGCTTCTTGCCATTTCCCGTTTTCATCCACTGTCACCGGTTTCACCCAAGGAATAAGCTGTTCGTATTCCATGCCTACCAGATCCGGTCCTTTATATTCACCCACTACTTTGAACGGAATCAGTTTGTCACCCGGCTTATAGTCTTCCAGCGCCAATTCTTCCGCTTTCTTGTTAAAGTGAGTATAAAGCAAAGCTTTCGCCAACACTACGGTCATCTTTTCCCCAGTATATCCGTTGTAAGTCTGCACAGCCACATAGTCTATTTTCGGTCCTACGCACAATGCCGTATTCGAAGGCAATGTCCACGGAGTAGTGGTCCATGCCAGGAAATAAGGCGTTCCCCATTCCGCCATTTCGGGTTTCGGATTCTTCATCTTGAACTGTCCTACCACAGTGGTGTCTTTCACATCACGGTAACAGCCCGGCTGGTTCAGCTCGTGCGAGCTCAATCCTGTTCCGGCAGCCGGAGAGTAAGGCTGGATGGTGTAGCCTTTATACAACAGACCTTTGTTATAAAGCTGCTTCAAGAGCCACCACAGCGTTTCAATATAGCGGTTGTCATAAGTGATATAGGGATTCTCCAAATCCACCCAGTAACCCATCTTATGAGTAAGGTCTGTCCACTCTTTGGTAAACTTCATCACGTCCTTACGGCAAGCTGCGTTGTACTCGGCAACAGAAATGGTCTTTCCGATATCCTCTTTGGTGATATGCAATGCCTTTTCCACACCCAGTTCCACAGGCAGTCCGTGAGTATCCCATCCGGCCTTACGCTTTACCTGGAACCCTTTCATGGTTTTATAGCGGCAGAAAGTATCTTTAATGGTACGCGCCATCACGTGGTGAATACCCGGCATACCATTGGCCGAGGGAGGTCCTTCATAAAACACGAAAGAAGGACATCCTTCACGTTCTGTCATACTCTTGGCGAAAACATCGTTTTCATCCCACTTCTTCAGCACATCTTTATTGACCTGTGATAGGTTGAGTTGCGAGTGTTCAGCAAATTTCTTACTCATAATTTTATATCGTTTTCTTGTATTCTCTAACTAAAAGGCAATGCCTTCCAAAAATTAAGGTGCAAATTTACAAGAAAATTAGATAGATAGAAAGTTTTGACGCTTGTTTTTTTAATCAGATAACGGATACTGTTTCAGAATAACTGCATAAGGCATGGGGAAAGCCCCTGTTCTTATCAAAATCAACAGCAACAAGGACCGGTTCTTGTTATTGCAGTCTTTTCCGGTATGCCGAGGTATTTTCCCCCGTCATATTCTTAAAGAAGCGGCTGAAAGTACCCACACTTTCAAAGCCCAAAATCACCGATATCTCTTTGATGCTGTGCGAGGTATGCAGCAACAGCCGTTTCGCTTCGGTCACCACTCGTTCTTGTATAATCTTCAAAGGGGAAGGCATACCGTAGGCGGCAAATAAATTGGAAAGCGTCTTGGGAGAACGATGCAACAAAGCAGCATATGCCTGTACCTGTTTTTTCTCCTTGAAGTGATTGTCCACCAACACATAATAACGCTGGATGATGTCAAAACCTTTTTCATTAACCGGAAAGCCGGACAACTGCTTACGGGCCAGCCGGGTACACAGAATGATGAAACGTTTCAACAGCAGGCGGAGCATTTCTCCCTGCAGGTTATCCCGCAGGATGTATTCGGTAACCATTCTGTCCACCACCTCGTGCAACAGTTCGGAATCGGCTATCGGGAGCCGCAGATGCACTATACCGGAAGTTCCGTTAAACAGCACTCCGCTGCACGATACTTCTTTCTCGTGCTTGTAAATGCCGTAAAAATTCTCGTTGAAAAGAAGAGCAAGATACCTGCCCGATACATTCTTGAACTCCGTGCGGTGAAGATTACTCACAGAGATGATTTCATCCTGCTCCATCTCTATTTCCACATGGTCTACTATCAATGTCAGTTTGCCTTCCTGGACCCATATAAACTTATACAGACTACCATTGTCACAGATGACCCTGTCTGTGTGAAACGCTTCAGTCAGTATCATCGTTTCCTGCAAAGATGTATCGTATGCGTAATTCATCATGGCTAAACTGTTTTGTGCATTTCTTTCTGTTGGTTTATACAAAGATAGTGATTTTCACTTATATTAAACCACCCTGTTATTGCACAGTCCAGAAGCAATACACATAATTAACAATCTGATTTACAACGCATAGCACATATCACAATGTAAAGAGGAGGCAAAGTATCAGAAAGAAAAAAGGAATTTTTGCCATCATTTTAGGAAATCTAGCTATGATATAACCCTACAGGGAATTCGTCAACCATTAAAATAAGCGTATCTTTGTGCCAAGAGATTTCCTTCTATAATCTAGACGAAAAAGAACACTTGATTCTTTTAACCTGAACTTTGGACTTTGATTTTCTCCCAATAAGGATTTCTCTCATAATAAATTCAGATTTTATCCCGCCGGGAGGCAAGATAAGGTCATGCAAAAAAATCTCCCAAAAAAAGAAGAGGGTGTCCACCATTGAAACGGACACCCTCTATTATGTGTATAATCCACATTGCCGGAAACCATTTATTTCCCTGTTTCCCCCATCGTGTTTGCAGGTTTTTCAATACCTTCGCTTGTAGCACGTTCTTCCATACGCTGGATACGTGCGTCAAGATCGGGATGAGTAGAGAACAACTGATTCAGCTTGCTGCTTTTCTTTGCTCCTGCCTCTTCTTGCAATTTTTTCAATTTCTGGAATGACAATGCCATCGCCCAAGGATTCTTACCTGCTTTCTTCAGAAATTCGTAACCGTAATCATCGGCCGCGCGTTCCTGTTTTTGTGAATAAGTAGCATTGACCAATGCCTCTCCCAAGTCACCCAACTGGGAATCTGTCAGAGCAGCCGCTTTTCCTCCTTGTGATGAAATACCATCTTTCAATGCCGATGTCAGCAATGCGGTACGGAAGCCGTTCTTTGAGTCCTTGTGTGCCACATGGCCTACCTCATGGCCTATTACCCCCAACAGTTCTTCGTCTGTCATGATATCCATCAATGAAGAGAATACCCGCACACTACCGTCTGCACAGGCGAACGCATTTACATCAATCACATAATATACTTTGAAATTCAGCGGCATCCCTTCCACTTCGGTCAACCCTTCAGTCAGTTTTTTCAAACGGACAGTATACGGATCATCGTCTGCACAAACCTGATTATGCTTATCCATCCAGTCAATGTACTCCTTTACATACTCTGTCATCTGTTCATCGGTCAAAGTCACCGCTTTTGCAGCCTTCACGGCTCCCCCCACTGCCTTCTTCAAATTAAACTGGGCCATTGCAGGAGTTACCCCCGCCAAGCATAACAGCATGACGGCCACCTTTAATAATGCTTTTTTCATTTTTGTGTGTTTTAGATTAAACGCTTCATTTTATTTCTTAAGAAACGGTACAAAAGAACACATTTTTATTCTATCTACCAATCTTTACAAGAATATTTTTGCCAACGCCCCGCCTCAAGCACCCGCCGGAAAGTGAAAAGCCATCGCGAATCCACTTCGCGATGGCCCTTACCCATTTTATATACACCTTTAAACAAAATGATACCCACGCCCTAATTCACTAACCCCTTGCGGGCATGAGCTGATCTTTTTCTTATTTATTTGCACGGGCTTCCGCAATGTAGCCCAATGCTTCTTTACATTTTGCCGTTACATACGCCCAGTCTTCCGCGGCTACCTTGTCGCCAGGGAACAATTTAGAACCCATACCCACACAGAACACACCTGCCTTAATCCAAGAAGTCAGATTTTCCTGAGTCGGTTCCACACCACCGGTTACCATCAGTTTGGACCAAGGCATCGGAGCCAGCAGACCTTTAACCAATTTTGCTCCCAATACATCACCCGGGAATATTTTGCAAAGATCGCAACCTACTTCCTGAGCGAAACCCACCTCGGACACGCTTCCGCATCCCGGAGTATAAGCCACCAAACGACGGTTGCACACTTTAGCGATTTCAGGATTGAACAACGGACCTACCACAAAGCAAGCACCCAATTGCAAGTAAAGAGCGGCAGTAGCAGGATCAACGATAGAACCTACTCCCATAGCCATTTCAGGACACTCCTTTGCCGCGTATTTCACAACTTCCGCAAATACTTCATGAGCAAAGTCACCACGGTTTGTAAATTCGAATGCACGAACTCCGCCGTCATAACAAGCTTTCACCACTTTCTTTGCCACTTCTGCATCTTTATGGTAGAATACAGGAACCATACCGGTTGAACCAATCTTGTCCAACACTGCTATTTTATCAAAACGAGCCATAATGTTATATTTTAGTTTAAATGAAAGATAGGAACACAAATGATACAAATAAAACATGTATCAAAAATTTGCGTTATTTGCGTCATTCGTGTTCCTATAAAAAACAAATTTAGCGTTGTACACGTCCGCTGGCATCGCCACCGGCCAATGCTTCCACTTCATCTACAGATACCAGGTTGAAGTCACCGTTGATAGTATGCTTCAAAGCAGAAGCGGCAACAGCAAATTCAAGGGCGGCACCCTGATTCGGTTTGGTCAGCAGACCGTGAATGATACCTCCGGAGAATGAGTCGCCACCACCTACCCGGTCAATAATCGGGTTGATGTCATAGCGTTTTGATTCATAAAATTCTTCTCCGTTATAAATCATAGCCTTCCAGCCGTTGTGAGTAGCCGAGAATGATTCGCGCAAGGTAGAAACCACATATTTAAAGCCGAATTCTTTTGCCATAGCCTTGAAGATTCCTTTGTAACCTTCCGCATTGGTTTCACCGGCTTCCACATTCGCTTCCGGTTTGAAGCCCAGACAAAGTTCGGCATCTTCTTCGTTACCTATACATACATCTACATACTGCATCAACGGTTTCATGATAGACTGTGCTTTTTCTTTTGTCCACAGTTTCTTGCGGAAATTCAAGTCTACAGATACCGTAACGCCATGACGTTTTGCAGCTTCACAAGCCAGTTTGGTCAGTTCGGCAGCCTTGTCAGAAATAGCCGGAGTGATACCCGACCAGTGGAACCAGTCCGCACCTTCCATGATAGCGTCAAAGTCGAAATCGCAAGGATCGGCTTCGGCGATAGCCGAGTGGGCACGGTCATAAATTACTTTGCTAGGACGCATGGAAGCTCCTGTTTCCAGATAATAGATACCTACGCGGTCGCCACCACGACAGATGAAATCGGTCTTCACACCATATTTACGCAATGCATTCACAGCAGACTGTCCAATTTCGTGTTTCGGCAATTTAGTTACGAAATAAGCTTCGTGACCGTAGTTCGCGCAACTCACCGCTACGTTCGCTTCACCACCGCCATAAACAACATCAAATGAATCCGACTGTACAAAACGTGTGTTTCCCGGAGTTGACAATCTCAACATAATTTCACCTAAGGTTACTACTTTTCCCATAATTTCGTGATTTTAAATTGTTATATATTTATTCGTTTAACTTTCAACCCAATTAAAATACTGGTTTACATATCCATAGACGAATCACATCGTAACCTTGTACTCAACAGACCACTCAAATAATTCATCCGTGTGCGTGCACAAAGGTACTATTTATTTTTTTAAAACCAAAAATTGTTATATATTTGTATCGAAAAAAAATAAATTATCAGTGTGCACGAGCACAATATATATAATTAAGGTATGAATAAACTGCCCGAAAGAATCAGAATCAAGGATATCGCGCGCCTGGCAGATGTGTCAGTCGGCACAGTAGACCGTGTATTGCATGGCCGCACAGGGGTATCCGAAGCCAGCCGGAAACGGGTGGAAGAAATATTGAAGCAACTGGATTACCAGCCCAATATGTATGCCAGCGCATTGGCATCCAACAAAAAGTATCTGTTTGTCTGCCTGCTGCCACAGCACAAGGAAGGCGATTACTGGACCGATGTGGAACTGGGGATGAAAAGAGCCGTAGAAACCTTTTCGGATTTCCACATCACCCTGTCCGTGATGTACTATGACCAATATGAATATTCCTCCTTCATCAATGCCGGTGAGGAAATACTGAAACAAGAGCCGGACGGCGTATTGCTCGCCCCCACTATTCCTGAGATGACGGCCAGATTCACCGACAAGTTACAAGAACGGGAAATACCTTATATATTTATAGACTCCAACGTGGCCAGTCTGAATCCGCTGGCATTCTTCGGGCAGAAATCCGACCAAAGCGGATACTTTGCCGCCCGCATGGCCATGATGTTGGGAGAATGTCCCAAAGAAATCGTTATCTTCAGACAAATCAACGAAGGCCGCCTGGGATCAAACCAGCAGGAAAACCGTGAAAAAGGATTCAGAAAATATATGCAGGAGCATTTTCCCGACTGCAAGATAGTGGAACTGAACCTCTACGCCAAGCGTCCGGACGAGGACGAGGCGCTGATGAACCGCTTTTTCCAAGAGAACCCACAGGTTACGTGCGGCATCACTTTCAACTCGAAAGTGTACATTATAGGAGAATATCTCATCGGACACAACATGAAAAATTTCAAACTGATTGGGTACGATTTATTATACCGGAACGTCTCTTGTCTGAAAGAGGGCGCAGTGGATTTCCTGATTGCTCAGCAACCTACCGCACAAGGATACAGCGGCGTAGAGAGCCTGTGCAATCACCTGATCTTCAAGAAAGAGGTGAAACAATGCAATTACATGCCCATCACCCTGCTTTCGGTGGAGAACGTGGATTTCTATCTGGATGCGCATAAAAAGTAAATCTGATAACTAAAAATAGAAATGGAAACAAAGTATTTGAAAATCAATCCGGCTGATAACGTAGTGGTGGCTATCTCGGATTTAAAAGCAGGCGAGGCCATCACGGTAGACGGTCATGCCATCACGTTGAAGGAAGACGTGCCTGCCGGCCATAAGGTGACACTGAAAGATTTCGCCCAAGGCGAGAATATCATCAAGTATGGTTACCCCATCGGCCATGCCGTGACTGCCGTGGAACAAGGACGCTGGATCAATGAAACCCAGATAAAGACAAACCTTGCCGGACTGTTGGATTACACCTACAATCCGGTCAGCGTAGACCTCAATATCCCGAAGAAAGACCTGACGTTCAAAGGATACCGCCGCAAAAACGGTGATGTAGGTATCCGTAACGAGGTATGGATTATCCCCACCGTGGGTTGTGTAAACGGTATCATCGGACAACTGGCCGAAGCGTTACGCCGCGAAACCAACTGCGAAGGTGTGGACGCTATCGTGGCATTCCCTCACAACTATGGCTGTTCACAGCTGGGCGATGACCACGAGAATACCAAGAAAATTCTCCGCGACATGATTCTGCATCCTAATGCAGGAGCCGTACTGATTGTCAGTCTGGGCTGCGAGAACAACCAGCCGGATGTTTTCCGCGAGTTTCTGGGAGATTACGACACAGACCGCGTAAAGTTCATGGTAACTCAGAAAGTGGGGGATGAATTTGAAGAGGGTATGAAGATTCTGCGTGAACTGTACGCCAAAGCCAAGACCGATGTACGCGAGGATGTTCCTTTGTCCGAGCTGCGTGTAGGCTTGAAATGCGGCGGTTCGGATGGCTTCTCAGGTATCACCGCCAATCCGTTGCTGGGTATGTTCTCCGACTTCCTGATTGCACAGGGCGGTACTTCCGTACTGACGGAGGTTCCCGAAATGTTCGGTGCGGAAACCATCCTGATGAACCGTTGCCGCACCAAGGAACTGTTCGAGCAGACCGTACACCTGATTAATGACTTTAAGGAATATTTCCTGTCACACGGCGAACCAGTGGGCGAAAATCCGTCACCGGGCAACAAGGCAGGTGGTATCTCCACCCTGGAAGACAAAGCGTTGGGATGTACCCAAAAATGCGGCAAAGCATACGTTGACGGAGTTATGGGCTATGGCGACCGCCTGAAAGTGAAAGGTTTGAACTTGCTTTCCGCACCGGGCAACGATTTGGTAGCTGCCACCGCCCTTGCCTCCAGCGGCTGTCACATGGTGCTCTTCACTACCGGCCGCGGTACTCCGTTCGGTACGTTTGTTCCTACCATGAAGATTTCCACCAACTCCACTCTGGCTAAAAACAAACCGGGATGGATTGACTTCAATGCCGGAGTCATCGTAGAAAACGAACCGATGGAAAAGACCTGCGAACGCTTTATAGACTATATCATCCGTGTTGCCAGCGGAGAACCGGTAAACAATGAAAAGAAGAATTATCGTGAAATCGCCATCTTCAAGACAGGCGTGACACTATAATCCAATTTTATCCCCAACTTTCCCAATACCCTTACAGCCCTGCCTTCCCTGTTACGAAGGTGGGGCTGTGACCTTTTTCCCCCATATATTGTTATACAGCAAGTCTTTTTGTAACTTTGCACCTCATTTTATAAAATACAAATTCATGAACGGTGAAAAATTAACTCCAATAACCAATAAGCCCAGTCTATGGGCACTCAGTCCACTGCTGGTATTTCTATGCCTGTATCTGGTGACTTCCATCATTGTAAACGACTTCTATAAAGTCCCCATCACGATTGCTTTCATGGTATCCTCGGTCTATGCGGTATGCATCACCAAAGGCCTGAGCCTGAATGAGCGAATGCTGCAATATTCCATCGGCGCAGCCAACAAGAACATCATGCTGATGATCTGGATTTTCATCCTGGCAGGCGCATTCGCCCAAAGTGCCAAAGATATCGGGGCCATTGACGCGACCGTCAACCTTACGCTTCTCCTGCTGCCGGACAATCTGCTGCTGGCAGGCATCTTCCTGGCTGCCTGTTTCATCTCACTCTCCATCGGGACCTCGGTAGGAACCATCGTGGCACTAGTCCCCGTGGCAGCAGGCATCGCAGAGAAAACCGACATGAACCTGGCCTTCATGACAGGTATCGTGGTGGGAGGAGCCTTCTTCGGCGACAACCTTTCATTCATCTCGGATACCACCATCGCCGCCACCCGTACCCAGGGATGCGCCATGCGTGACAAGTTCCGGGTAAACTTCATGATAGCCCTTCCGGCCGCTCTGATGGTTTTCGGCTACTATATTTTCAGAGGGATGGACGTGATGACCACCCACGACATCCAGTCGGTGGAATGGATCAAAATCCTCCCCTACCTGGTTGTGTTGGGAACCGCCATAGCAGGTATGAATGTGGCACTCGTACTGATACTGGGCATCGCCACAACGGGAGTGATCGGCCTGTTCACGGGGAGCATCGGCCTGTTCGACTGGCTCGGCTCCATGGGCACAGGGATCACCGGGATGGGTGAGCTCATCATCATCACCTTGATGGCAGGCGGTATGCTGGAACTGATCCGTTTTAATGGCGGAGTGGACTATATCATCCAAAAACTGACCAAACACGTCAACAGCAAACGCGGAGCCGAACTTTGCATCGCGGCTTTGGTGAGCATCGCCAATTTCTGCACAGCCAACAATACGATAGCCATCATCACAGTGGGACCGCTTGCCAACGATATCGCTACCCGCTACAGGGTGGACAAACGCAAGAGTGCAAGTATTCTGGATACTTTCTCGTGTGTCATCCAGGGAATCATCCCTTACGGAGCACAAATGCTGATTGCTGCCAAACTGGCTTCCCTGTCTCCTTTGAGCATTATCGAATACTTGTACTATCCGGTAGCCATCGGGATATTTGCCCTGCTGAGCATCTTCTTGAGATACCCCAGACGGTATTCGTGAAAACAAGCGGCAGACGGTTATATTCCACCACGCACAGACCGGCTGAACTCTTTCGCAATGTCCAGACGATGAAGGTGAAAGATTTATAATCTTACAGCTGTAAGATATAGCATCTTACACGTGAAAGATCCATATCTTCCGTGATTAACGGCGCGTGCCTGGGGGGCAAATAGCATTCAACAAAGATACGATATGCATTTATCCATGGGCGGTCCAACTCCTCTTTCTTCCAAATCCGGAATCGTGCGTGGTGTATCCACCCGAACCCGGATAGGGAAAATCTCATTGATATAGCGTTTCTGTCGAGGTGCAAATCCTATGTTTTTGAAGAGTTCAACAACAGCAACAACAGTTATTTCTTTTTCTTTGTTACTGTTGTTTTTCTTCTCTTCTCTATTCTTTTCTTCTCTTATAAAGTTTTGCTTAAAGCTTGCTTGCAAACTCCCATTAACATACTCACTATCAATACATTGCAGTGTGTTTTCGGTTACATTTTCATCATCACTTTTTTCAATCGTGTTTTTCATGCATTTTACACTGTTTTCCGCATTGTTTTCCGTGTTGTTTTCCTTATTGCCTGCATCGTCATTCGCTTCTTTATCCGCTGCCGTGAGGACAGTAGAAGTGATTACTTTTTCAGCTGTCTGCACAGTCTTTTTCTTGCTGCTTCTTCCTCCTTTGCTACCGGCGGCGGCACGTTGCTCCGAAAGCTTATTCTGATAACCCATCACCTCATCCAGATACAGGCATCGGAAATATCCGTCCTCCGTTATGACAAACAAGTTAAAGTCTTTAATGAGATGCTGCAGATCTTCCACTGTAGCCCCCCATTGTTCAGCCAACAAATCCAGTTCGTTAAAATCGTGTTTGTATTCCTGTTGCCTTCGCAGGAACAATATCATTTGAATATATAATCCTATTCCCATGCATTTCATTTCGGCATTCAGCTTCATCATTTTGTAATCCGACATCAA
>DXLM01000056.1 GCA_019414725.1 Bacteroides sp. | reverse complement strand
ATAATAATGAGTATGATGTTGGTTTGCTGGAATAAAAAATGATACCGACTTATCACAAGCCGGTATCACGAAAAAATAATCACTTTATTATTTTGTAATCATCCAGCTTTGTGCGCTCACAAAGCACGGGGAATAAAAAGTTATTTATATACTAACACTGTAAACAACTACTTTCACAAGCTATTGTTTACTCACCTAATAAAAGGTAGCTTAACAAATATCACTTAATGTTCATTTTTTGTTTGACATTACAAAGGTAACACAAAAATTGAAAATTATACTATATAGTTCTAATAACGGATAATATTGCGGTAATTTAGGCGTTATTTGAGCCATTTATCTAACCAACTAAAGAAAGTGCGTTGCCATAACACCCCATTTTGCGGTTTCAATACCCAATGATTCTCATCCGGATATAATAAAAGTTCGGCCGGAACACCGCGCAATACAGCTGCATTGAACGCCGACATACCTTGTGAAGCAAGAATTCTATAATCCTTTTCACCGTGAATGCAGAGAATGGGAGTGTCCCATTTATCAACGAAACGATGGGGAGAGTTGGCAAAGGTACGTTGTGCCGTTACATTGTTTTTGTCCCAATATGCACCACCCATATCCCAGTTGGCGAACCACATTTCTTCTGTTTCCAGATATTGCTGCTCCATATTGAATATACCATCGTGTGCGATAAATGCTTTAAAACGTTTGTCATGGTGTCCCGCCAGCCAATAGACGGAGAATCCGCCGAAGCTGGCACCTACGCATCCCAAACGATTAGTATCTACATATGGTTCTTTTGAAATATCATCTATGGCTGACAAATAGTCTTTCATGCATTGACCTCCATAGTCACCGCTAATTTGTTCCAACCATTCCATGCCGAATCCAGGTAGACCGCGACGATTCGGAGCGATGATAATATAATCGTTGGCTGCCATAATCTGGAAGTTCCAGCGGTAGCTCCAGAATTGGCTAACGGGACTTTGCGGGCCACCTTCACAGAATAATAAAGTAGGATACTTCTTGTTTGCGTCAAAATTGACGGGATAGATCACCCATGAAAGCATTTGCTTGCCATCGGTAGTTTTGGTCCATCTTTCCTCCACTTTGCCCAAATTCAGCTGTTTAAAGATGTGATCATTCTCGTGTGAGAGTTGCGCCACTTGCCCGTCGGCAGGAGTGAGGGTGTAGATTTCATCGGCGGCACTGATAGAGTGACGTTTGGTAATTATTTTATCGCCTGCCATGGCTACTGATCCGTAGTCATACATGCCATCAGTCAGTTTTTTTATATCACCATTCAGATTGGCACTGTATACCATGCTGGTTCCATGCCATACACCGACAAAGTACAGACTTTGCGAATCATTGTTCCAGCAATAGTCATCTACGCCTGATTCAAAACTTTCGGTAACAAATGTCTTTTGACCGTTATCTAAATTGTAGATGCACAGGCGGTTCCGGTCACTTTCGTAACCATCGCGCTCCATGCTTTGCCATGCAATGTATTTGCCGTTGGGGCTGAATTTAGGATTGGTGTCATATCCTTTCATTTCATCTGTTCCATTCGAATCTTTTCCATTCGGTTTGCACAGGTTCAGTGTTGTGCCTTTTTCTATATTATAAAGGTATATATCCGAGTCGGTAGATACTGCGTATGCCAATCCTTGCTTTTTCCGGCTGGTGTAAGCTATTTGTTTAGAGTCGTTGCTCCAAGCCAGCTGCTCGATACCTCCGAAAGGTTTCATTGGAGCTTCAAACGGCTCACCTTCCATGATATCGGTGGCTGCTCCCATCATGTTACCATCAAAATCAGCGATAAAAGGATGTGGAATACTTTCTACCCATTCATCCCAATGTTTATACATCAGGTCGTTTACAATGATACCGCTGGCTTTGGGTAGGTCAGGGTAGAGGTCCACAGTGCGTTGGCCGTATTTTATTTGTGAGATGAAAAGAATCTTTTTGCCATCCGGTGAAAAAGAGAATCCTTCTATGTTTCCTTTGAAATCGGAAATGATACGGCGTTCCGTACCGTCAGGATTCATCTCCCAAATTTGACTGCCACCACTTTCATTGCATAAGAATGCGATTTTTGTTCCGCCTTTTATCCATTGAGGCTCGCTTTCATTCCATGCTGTTTGAGTAAGCAGGGTGTTGTTCTTTCCATCGGCATCCATTACGTAAATTACATGATGGCTTTTGTTTTCGGGAACACTATAATAGGCTACGGTGTAGGCTATCTGTTTGCCATCGGGGGAAATACTCAGACTGCCTATGCGTCCCATTGCCCACAGGGCTTCGGGGGTAAGACGACCGTCTTTGATGGTGATTTCTTGCTTGCCTATAATGGGCTCGTAGCCCTGTCCTTCCTGTTTCACTTCGGTACAGGAAGAAGCTAGCATAAGTGCTGCTGCCATGATGGTTGCGCTTGATTTATTCATATCTAAAAATTGTTTTTGATGATTAACTGACTGCAAAAATACGTATAAAAGCCGGTGATGTGAAATGTTCCTGCATATTTGTTTTGTTTCTTTGTGTGTCTGTGGAAGGGTGTCTTTGCAAAGAAGAGCAAATATAGAGGTAACCGGCATATATAAAAAAACAGCAAAGACCGCTGTTTTTTTATATATGCCGGTCTTCGCTGTTTTTTTAAGGAAGTGTAAACCCGTTATTTTTTCCCTTTATTCATTCTTTCTTGTTGCAGTCGTTCCTGCTCCTTTTGTAAAGCTTCCAGTTTAGCCATCAGTCCGCCACCCGGTTTGCCGCCATTCTTTTGGCTCTTCTTTTCTTTTCGGGCTTCCAACATGGCAAGGAGTTTCTTTTCATCAGTTGTTTTGCGCAGAATCACCATGGTGAGGATACCAATCAGTCCGGAAATGAAGTAATAGTAGTTCAAGCCGGATGAATAACCGTTGAAGATGAAAATAAACATGACTGGCATGATATACATCATTAGTTTCATACCCGGCATTTGCTGTTGTCCCATATCCTGCTGCTTCATGGTGTACATGGTGTTCAGAATATTGGTGATACTGAACAGCAAACAGAAGAGGCTTAAATGATTGCCCAGCAGAGGAATGTTGGTTCCCCAGTTGATAATATCATCATAAGTGGACAAGTCCGGGGCCCATAAGAAACTTTGTTGGCGCAACTCAATAGCGTTAGGCACGAAGAAGAATAAAGCCATGAATACCGGCATTTGGATCAGCATAGGCAAGCAACCTCCCATAGGGCTTACTCCGTATTTGCTGTAAAGTGCCATCGTTTCCTGCTGCTTTTTCAAAGCATCTTCTTTCTTGGGATATTTTGCGTTGATCTCGTTGATGTAGGGTTTCAGGACGCGCATCTTGGCAGAGGACATATATGATTTGTAGGTAGCCGGATAAACTAACACTTTGACGATAATCGTCATCAGCAGCAATACGACACCCATGCTCAGTCCCCACCCTGAGAGCCAATCAAACAAATTAATAGTGAACCAGCGGTTTACCCAGCGGATAATGGGCCAGCCCAAATAAACCAGGTCTTCCAGTTCCAAATCTTTTTGGGAAAGGCTTAGATCATTGCTGTTCAGCAAAGTCTTGAAATGGTTCGGACCGAAGTAGAACTGCATATCGGTAGGCTGCTTTCCGGTAGGATCAAAGAAAGTTGTCATGTCCGCGGTATAGTTCTTCATATATCCGCTTCCTTCCTGTTGGGGGGTAGAGGTTAGGGAAGCTTTATCAAAATCTTGATCGGCAATAAGTACGCTTGAGAAGAACTGATTCTTGAAAGCAATCCAATCCAAACGGTCGGTAACATCTTCTTTTGCTTCTTTCATTTCGTTCAGATAGTCTGAACTTTTTTCTACCGGCTTGTAGGTGAGCGAAGTATAGCGCTGTTCGAAGCTGAAACCTTTTTCAAGCTGGCGTGCCCGTTGACGCCAGTTTATATTGACTGTGTTCAGGGCAGGAGGGAAGAAATTCTGCATGCCGTTTGCGCGAATAGTGAAATTCACCATGTAAGCATCCGGTAAAAGTTTGTAATCGAAATCTATATAGCCTCCATTGTTTGCTGCCAAACGCATAGTTACAGTGCTGTCTGTTACGTTGGTAGGTTGGAAATACATATCCTCGGTCAAAATATTTTCATTCTTTCCTTCGAAAGCGAAATTCATGCCCGAATCTTTTTCATCAAACAGCATCAAAGGCTTGCCGTCCTGTCCGTTATAATCTTTTAATATGGCTGCGCACACCCGTCCACCTTTATTGGTGAAAGTCAGTTTTACTACATTATTTTCCAGTGTCGTTAGCTGTTCCGTACCTTGGTTTGCGCCATAGAACATAGAGGTAGAGTCTAAATGCAATGTTGCATTCTGACTCTGTGCCGTGGCAGCCTGTGCCAGTCGTTCGGCCTCTTTTTGGGCTATCGCCTGAATGGAATCCTGATAATGTTTGGCACGTGCCATTTCTTCCTGGCTAGGACGGTTGTAGATGCTGAAGCCTATCACAACTGCACCAATCAGGGCGAATCCCACTAAAGTGTTTTTGTCCATTTTTACTTGTTTACCTTATTATATTATAATTCTCGTTTCTTATTTGTCTATTGCCGCTTTGATAAATGACAGGAATAAAGGATGTGGTTTCAATACTGTACTGCTGTACTCGGGATGGAACTGTACTCCGATGAACCATTTTAATGTCGGGATTTCAATTATTTCCACTAAATCGGATTCCGGATTGATACCCACGCATTTCATACCCGCCTTTTCGTACTCCTGCTTATAGTCATTATTGAATTCGTAGCGGTGACGGTGGCGTTCCTGTATGTGTTCGCTTTTATAGGCTTCAAAAGTCTTTGAGTGTTGGTCAAGGATACATTCATAGGCTCCCAGGCGCATAGTGCCGCCCATATTGGTGATAGCTTTCTGTTCTTCCATAATGTCTATCACGTTGTGTGGCGTTTTTTCATCCATTTCGCGGCTGTTGGCATCTGTATAACCTAGCACGTTACGGGCAAACTCAATAGCCATGCACTGCATACCTAGACAGATACCAAAAGTCGGTACATTGTGTGTACGTGCATATTTGATAGCAACGAACTTACCTTCTATGCCACGTTGTCCGAATCCCGGGCAGATGATGATACCATCCATATCCTTAATCTGCTCTTCTACATTAGCATCTGTCAGTTTCTCGCTGTTTATGAAGTGGATATCCGCTTTGCGGTCATTGTAAGTGGCGGCTTGTGACAAGGCTTCAAGGATAGATTTATAAGCGTCTTGCAAATCGTATTTACCAACCAATCCAATTTTTACTTTCTCAGTTGCCTTATGACGGCGATCTAGAAAATCTCTCCATGGACCGAGGGTTGGAGTTTCACCCACGGGCAATCCCATCTTTTGGAGAATGGTTACATCCAGTCCCTGCTCTTGCATACGCAAAGGTACTTCATAAATGGTGGGCATATCGATAGACTGCACCACAGCATTTTCATCTACGTTACAGAACAGAGCAACTTTCTTTTTCAAGTTTGTGCTCAATTCGTGCTCGGTACGCAATACCAATACATCTGGTTGAATACCAACAGATTGCAGCTCTTTTACAGAGTGCTGGGTAGGTTTGGTCTTCAATTCGCCTGCTGCAGCCAGATAAGGAACATAAGTAAGGTGTACGCACAACGCATTACGTCCCATTTCCCATTTCAATTGGCGGATACTTTCCAAATAAGGAAGTGATTCAATATCACCTACGGTACCACCGATTTCGGTAATGACAAAATCAAATTTATATTTGCTTCCCAATAATTTTACATTGCGTTTGATCTCATCGGTGATATGGGGGATAACCTGAATAGTCTTTCCCAAATAGTCACCACGGCGTTCTTTGTCAATAACACTTTTGTAAATACGTCCTGTTGTAATGTTATTGGCTTTAGTTGTCTGGATGCCCAAAAAACGTTCGTAATGTCCCAAATCGAGGTCGGCTTCGTGTCCGTCTACCGTTACATAACATTCACCATGTTCATAAGGATTCAAAGTTCCCGGATCAATATTGATATACGGATCGAACTTCTGAATTGTTACATTATAGCCTCTGGCTTGCAGTAATTTACCTATTGATGATGAAATAATACCTTTACCTAATGAGGAGGCAACACCACCAGTTACGAAGATATACTTAGTTTCTCCCACGACTTAATATTTTTAAATGTTATTTTCTTAATTATCAAAATCGCAATATTTATCAAAGTTGCAAAATTACAAAATCTTTTTCAATATTGTCGGATATGCTTTAAAAAATCATTTGATGAAACTGAATTTATCATTCGTTATTATATAAAGGAAACAGTTTTTGGGGAAAAGGAAAATTAAGTGTACTTTTGCACAAAACTAAAATTAGTATGAGAAAAAGTATATGTTTGGCTATAATACTTGCTGTATTCTGTATGGAAGAAGTGCCGGCACAGAAAATAGCCAAGACGAAAGAAAATCCGGCTGTGAAAGCCTATTCTGATTCATTGTCTGCATTAAGCGCATCTTATTTTGCTTATTTCAGGCTGTGGGATGATTTGAATATTCCGGCGCCCCGGCGGGTACGTCCTAATCCGGCTTTTTATAAGTTGTTTGTTCCGCCCACTTATTATGAAGCTCCTATAAAAGAAATTTTTGAAATAAAATGGAGTCCGGATACGAAAATAATGACAGCTGTCGATTCGCTATATATGGGAAAGCGTGACTCTGCATCTGCAGCTATATATCAACTGCCCGATTTGGAAACCTTGGCCGCTGCTGACCGTTGGTCGAATAATATATTAAGGAATTATTATTTGCAATATCCGGGCAGATTGGTGAATAACGAACTTTATTTGGCTGATTTGAAACCACTGGAAAATAATCAGATAGTAAAAAGACCAAGGAAAGAGAGAATCAAAAGTTTCCTTCAACCGGAAACACCGGTGGAAAGCTTGACTACGGATAATGAATTGTTGGTGGTACGCCCTAACTTTTGGACGCATAAGGGGAATGGGTATGTTCAGTTCACACAACATTATATTTCAGATAACTGGTATAAAGGTGGTGAAAGTACTAATGCGCTGTTGTCCGGCTTAGTGCTGGAAGCTAATTTTGATGACCGCCAGCGTATAGAGTTTGAAAATAAGCTGGAAATAAAATTGGGTTTTGTTACAGCACCGTCAGATACAGTGCATAAGTATAAGACGAATGCCGACTTGCTTCGTTTAAGCAGTAAACTGGGTGTAAAAGCCTTCAAAAACTGGTATTATACTTTGGCGGGCGAGTTCAAGACTCAGTTCTTTGGAAATTATAAAACGAATACGAATGATATGATTTCTAATTTTCTGTCTCCCGCCCAATTGGATATAACCCTCGGTATGGACTTTAAGCAGAATAAGAAGAATTATTCATTGTCTTTGTTGGGATCTCCACTGGCGTATACTTTTATGTATATCAGCAATGATAAGATAACTGATCCGGGTGCTTTTAATGTGGATCCGGGGCATAAAACAGCGAATCTCTTCGGTTCGAAATTTACAGGTAATCTGACTTGGACAATTATCCCCAGTATTGTGTGGGAGTCTAAATTGGAGTACTTTACAACTTATGACACCGTAATTGCCAGTTGGGAAAATACATTTAATTTTGTGTTGAACCGTTATTTGTCTACTAAGTTGTTTGTTCATGCGCGTTATGATGACGGTGTGACACTGACAGAAGATAACAAGAGTTATTTCCAGTTGCAGGAATTGCTTAGTTTTGGTTTGAATTATACTTGGTAAGAAAGGAGAGTGTAAGCGATATCGATGGAGAACCAATAAAAACACGGATGCCGTAGAATTTGATATTCTGCGGCATCCGTGTTTTTATTGGTTCTCCATTTTATTTATGTTCACCCAGCAATGTTTGTACAATTCTTTCTGCAGCGTGTCCATCCCAACGTTCCGGCAAATGTCCCTTCTGCCATTCTCCTTTATTCAGAATGTCAAGGACGTCTGCCAGGATTTCAGAGCTTTCCCCCACCAGCCGGTTTGTGCCGATTGTCACTGTTTCGGGATGTTCTGCATACGTGCTTAATGTCATGCAGGGGATTCCTAAAAAAGTAGCTTCTTCCGCTACATTGCCCGAATCTGTAATGATACCCCAGGCATGGTTCACTAAATATCCGAATGACAAATAAGGTTGCGGTGGTAATATATATAACCTTTCGGAAGTAATTCCTAAAGCAGACAGCTTGTTTTTTACATATGTATGGAGCGGCGCCACGATCGGCTTGTCTGTTTTTTCCAGTATAGTGCGGAAGATGGCTTTCAGTGTTGTGTCCTTGTTTAGCAATGAATGTTTGTTCAATGTTAGCAAGAGGTATTCTTTTTCTTTCAGTCCCATAATGGAGAACGCTACCGGGCGCTGTAAACGGGTACGGTTATAACGCAGCGTATCAATCAGGATGTTTCCTACAAAATGTACATGTGCCTGTTCGGTTCCTGTTTGATTCAGATTGCGGTTGGCTACCATTCCGGCCGTGAACAGATAATCGGACAAGCCATCTGTTATCATGCTGTTCACTTCCTTTGGCATATCCATATCGAAAGAGCGGGTTCCGGCCACTAGATGAGCGACTTTTATCCCTTTCTTTTTAGCTACGATAGAGCACGCCATAGTAGGAGTCAGGTCATCCACTACAAGTACTACCTGTGCAGGATGCTGTTCCAGTTCGCGGGCGAAAGCTACCAATATACCTGCCATTCGCTGGAAAAAATCTGTATTATCTACATGCAGATATACATCGGGACGCGGCATATCCAGGTCTGTAAACAGAGAAGGTTCCAAACTTTTATCTTCGTCCGAACCTGTGTAGACCAGACGGGCAGTGATATTTTTTCCTGCTGCCTTTGCAGCCTTGATAGCACGCATTAATGGGGCAATTTTCATGAAATTGGGACGTGCACCTGCGATAATTGTTACTTTCATCTTATTTTAAGCTATTTTCTGAACACAAAAATACATTTTCTTATCGAATTTATTCGTTACTTTGCAGACAAATAACAACCATTATGCTAACATTTGTTCAAGTTTTAGATTTTATAGGCACGTTTGCCTTTGCCATCAGTGGTATCAGATTGGCGTCTGCCAAACAGTTTGACTGGTTTGGTGCATATGTAGTGGGTTTGGCAACGGCTATCGGAGGAGGTACTATCCGTGATGTGCTTCTAGATGTGACTCCGGGTTGGATGACCGACCCTATATATTTAATATGTACAGGACTTGCATTGTTTTGGGTAATTGCTTTCGGCAAGTATCTGATTCATATGCATAACACTTTTTTCCTGTTCGACAGCATCGGTCTGGCACTATTTACAGTAGTGGGAGTAGGCAAAAGTATTGCTCTCGGATATCCTTTTTGGGTAGCTATAATCATGGGTAGTATCACTGGGGCCGCAGGTGGTGTGCTCCGCGATGTTTTTATTAATGAAATTCCGCTTATTTTTCGTAAAGAAATTTATGCAATGGCCTGTGTGGTGGGGGGATTGGCCTATTGGATATGTGATCTGTTTGGTCTGGAAGCCTTTATTTGCCAGATAATAGGAGGTAGTACTGTGTTTTTGGCGCGTATTTTAGCTGTTAAATATAGTATCTGTTTACCAATTTTAAAGGGGGAACAACGCTAAATAGCACCTGAAAACTATCAAAACAGGGGGTAAAAACTGATAAATGACGGTTTTTACCCCCTATTTTGATAGTTTTTTCTTTGACACCTATTTAAAATGCGCTATCCTTGCATTACCGAGAGCATGGAAAAAGAATATGAACCTAAACTGAAAGACTTATGAATAGCGTTAGTTTTAAAAAGAACCTGCTGGGTGTGCAAGAAGAATTACTTCGGTTTGCATACAAACTCACAGCCGACCGTGAGGAGGCTAATGACCTGCTACAAGAAACTTCATTGAAAGCGCTGGATAATGAAGACAAGTATATCCCCGATACAAACTTTAAGGGATGGATGTATACCATTATGCGTAACATCTTTATAAACAATTATAGGAAAATAGTGCGTGACCAGACATTTGTGGACCATACAGACAATCTCTACCATTTAAGTATGCCTCAGGATTCCGGCTTTGATAGTACCGAGGGAGCTTATGACATGAAAGAAATACATCGTATAGTCGGTTTGCTTCCTAAAGAATACCGTATTCCATTCGCTATGCATGTGTCGGGATTTAAATATCGTGAGATTGCCGAAAAGCTGGGATTGCCGTTGGGTACTGTAAAAAGCAGAATTTTTTTTACCAGACAACGCTTGCAGGGACAGCTCCGTGATTTTGTATAATCCAAGGGGGAAAATTATCAAAAAGGTAGAGTGAAATTCTTTTGCTCTGCCTTTTTTGTTTTTGTTGGTTTACAATATGATATTAAACATGTTTTTGGAAGCTAAAAAACAGCTTCGAATATTAACTTTATTTTTATTCATTTGTTATATTTGCAAAAGGACAAGACACCTTTAAATCAAGTAATAATTATGAAAAAAGAA
Organism: Bacteroides sp.; assembly: GCA_019414725.1. Lineage (GTDB taxonomy): Bacteria > Bacteroidota > Bacteroidia > Bacteroidales > Bacteroidaceae > Phocaeicola. The sequence goes on along the minus strand of DXLM01000056.1, from coordinate 10,192 downwards.
ATCAAATTCAGTTTGGTCTACCGCGATATGTGGCAGTCATCAGGGAAGTACCAGCCCAGAGCTGATCAGTTAGCCAAAATTGCTCCTCTAATCGTTGAAATGGGGTGTTTTGCCCGAGTCGAAACTAATGGAGGTGCTTTTGAACAAGTGAACTTGCTATATGGTGAGAATCCTAACAAGGCAGTGCGTACATTTACCAAGCCTTTACGTGAGGCGGGTATTCAGACGCATATGTTGGACCGTGGTTTAAATGCATTGCGAATGTATCCTGTTCCAGCTGATGTACGTCGGTTGATGTATAGGGTAAAACATGCGCAAGGAGTGGATATTACTCGTATTTTTTGTGGTTTGAATGAAGTTCGTAATATTATTCCTTCCATAAAATATGCTAAAGAAGCGGGGATGATTCCTCAAGCCACTCTTTGCATCACTTATTCTCCTGTACATACGGTGGATTATTATTCTTATATTGCCGACCAGTTAATAGAAGCGGGGGCACCCGAAATCTGTTTGAAAGATATGGCAGGTATCGGCCGTCCTGAAATGTTGGGGCAGTTGGTGAGAAATATCAAAGATAAACATCCTGAAGTCATTGTACAATATCATGGACATTCCGGTCCTGGGTTATCTATGGCATCTATTTTGGAAGTTTGTGAGAATGGTGCGGATATCATTGATGTCGCTATGGAGCCGTTGTCATGGGGAAAAGTGCATCCTGACGTAATTTCTGTACAGGCTATGTTGAAAAATGCAGGTTTTCAGGTACCTGAAATCAATATGAAGGCTTATATGAAAGCGCGTAGCATGACGCAGGAATTTATTGATGATTTTTTGGGATATTTTATTGATCCTACCAACAAACATATGTCTTCCTTGCTGCTGGGATGTGGACTTCCCGGTGGCATGATGGGTTCAATGATGGCCGATCTGAAAGGGGTGCATTCGGGCATCAATCTGATTCTGAAAGGACAGGGAAAGGAACCTATGAGTTTGGATGATTTGGTAGTGATGCTGTTTGAAGAAGTGGAATACGTATGGCCGAAATTGGGATATCCACCTTTAGTAACACCGTTTAGCCAATATGTGAAGAATGTGGCTTTGATGAATGTTATGCAATTGGTGAAGGGAGAGGAGAGATGGACGATGATTGATAACCATACATGGGATATGATTTTGGGAAAAAGTGGAAAATTGCCGGGTGCGTTGGCTCCTGAAATAATCGAACTGGCGAAAAGTAAAGGCTACGAATTCACTGATGAAGATCCTCAGGTGAACTATCCTGATGAGCTGGACAAGTACCGTAAGGAGATGGATGATAATGGATGGGAATATGGTGAGGATGAGGAAGAGTTGTTTGAACTGGCTATGCATGACCGGCAATACCGTGATTATAAATCGGGTGTAGCCAAGAAACGTTTTATGGATGATTTACAACGTGCTCAGGATGCGGCTATGGTAAAAAGTGGCTTCGATGAGGAAACGATCCGAAAATATAAGCGTGCTAAGGCAGATCCTATTATTGCACCGGATAAGGGGCAGATTTTATGGGAAGTTTCCGTGGAAGGTCCTTCTATGGCACCGTTTGTCGGACGGAAATACCAGCATGATGAAGTGTTCTGTTATATTTCCACTCCGTGGGGAGAGTATGAAAAGATTTTTGCTAATTTTACAGGACGTATTGTAGAAGTTTGCGCCCAACAAGGAGCTGTAGTTAATAAAGGTGATGTTATAGCTTATTTGGAAAGAACAGAGTTTACTGCATGATTTAAAGGTGCTATATAGCTTTTTTATCCGCTATGGCAAGTGTTGAATTTGTCATGGCGGATGTTTTTATCTTTTCATTCTTTTAAAATTTGCATTCATTCAGTTATGTGTTATCTTTGTTGCCATGCAGAAAAAACAGGTAGATAAGAAAAAATATATGAGAAAGCTGTATCCGTGGTTGCTGGGAATGATTTTAGGAATAATGCCTTGTATCGTTTCAGCATCAGAAAATGACAGTATAAAAGTCGAGAGTCTGCTTCAAAAAGCTGCCCGGTTGCCGGCCGATAGTTGTAGGATATTGTTTTTTGCCCAAAATCTATTAGGGGTTCCATACGTAGCGAATACATTGGATGGGACAGATGAAGAGAGATTAGTTGTTCATTTGGATAAGGTGGATTGTACCACATTAGTTGAAACAGTACTTGCATTGAGTCTCGCTGACAAGTATGGGAAAAGTGACTTTGAAAGTTACAAAAAAGCGTTGCTGTGTATCCGCTATCGGAATGGAAAACAAGCCGGTTATGTCTCGCGTTTACATTACTTCAGTGATTGGATTAAGGATAACGAACAGAAAGGAATTGTACATGAACGTACAGGGGAATTAGGGCTTGCTGTATCACAAATCTTGAATTTGGATTTTATGTCCACACACTCTGACAATTATCATCGGTTGAAAAATAATCCTTCCATGATATCCCAGATGATTGAAATAGAGAGAAAATGGAAAAATGTTCCTGTTTCTTATATTCCTAAAACAAGTCTGAACGTTTCTTCTGAGGAGTTGGACATAAAGAATGGGGATATCATAGCGATTACTACCAATATAAAAGGGCTGGATGTGGTGCATACAGGATTTGCCTGTTGGGTGGATGGTAAATTGCATTTGCTTCATGCTTCATCGGTCATGAAGAAAGTTATTCTAGATTCTCAGACTCTCTTTGAATACTCTAAAAATAAGAAAGCCCACACGGGGGTGCGGGTTATTTCTTTTTCTTCTTTGAAACCGTAGAGGACGTATCTTGTTTGGGCGGAAATGTAGGGACGCATTTCATAAGATAAAGTATCTTCTTTTGTCTTTTAAGCATGTAGTTGCCAGGTCTGCTTGAATTGAATTTGCGAGGATTGGGAAGGCTGGCTGCAATTAGTGCGCATTCTTCCGGTGTCAGTTTGCTGGCATTCTTGTGAAAGTGTTCACGAGCTACTGCTTCGGCACCATAGATACCATTTCCCATTTCTATAGAGTTCAGATAGACTTCCATAATCCGTTCCTTGTTCCAAAATAGTTCTATCAAGGTGGTGAAATACACTTCAAGTCCTTTCCTGATCCAAGAAGAAGCAGGCCACAAGAAAATGTTTTTGGCTGTCTGTTGGCTGATAGTACTGGCACCTCGAGGGCGTTTTCGGTTCTTGTTTTCTTTTAAGGCTTTCTCTATTTCTTTGAAGTCAAAACCATTATGCTCGGCAAAGCGATTGTCTTCAGAGGCAATAACAGCCATAGACAGATGAGGGGATATGTTTTCTTTAGGTAGCCAAGAGTGTTTCCACTTTATATCTTCTCCATGAATGATTTGCTGGGTAGTACGGATAAACATCAACGGGGTAAAGTAAACCGGAATAAATCGTAAAACGATAACTGCGAGAATGGAAGAACCAAAGAAAAAAAGCAGCAGATTGCGGATGAATTTTAAAATCTTTTTTTTCATGCTTGTGTATTAAAACCAATTTCGGGCAGAAATAACCTGTCCGAAATTGGTTTATTTTATATGTTATTCCAATGTTGTGACCGTTGGTTCGGGCGTATTGGATACGCTCTACAATAACGTCATTGATATCATTTCAGTGTTCCTGCTTCCGCTTGCTGAATCATCTGTTGGCTGGCATACATATATACTTCTACACGACGGTTCTGCTGGCGTCCCTCGGCTGTGTCATTATTACCTATCGGATCTGCTTGACCTAAGCCTTCTACGGACTTGATCTGGGAATTACTTACACCGCAACCCAACAGATAACTAGCCACACTTTGAGCGCGTTCTTGTGACAGATTGAGGTTTTTTTGGATACTTTGTTCAGCTGTACTGTTTCTCCAGCCCTGGTTGTCTGTATATCCATAAATGGATACATCCATATCTCTGTTCTGGTTCAATACGTTGTTTGCAAACTTACTCAAGGCTGATTTCGCTTGTGCACTCAAGGCTGCATTTCCTGTATTGAAGAGAATACCGGAATCAAAAGTAACTTTTACAGCCTGAAGGCCATTGTTATCTGTTACTTGTTCTACCTGCGCTCCTTGGATTTGAGCAGCTTCTTCTGCTGCTTTATCCATTTTTTTCCCAATTAACACACCGGCACCTGTACCTACTGCCGCACCTACTGCCGCACCAATAGCCGCACCTTTACCATGTCCGGCTATTCCACCGATAATTGCTCCCAATGCTGCACCGCCGCCGCCGCCGATCAGACCGCCTTTAGCGGTATTATTCATGTTACCACATCCACTGAATACTAATGTAGCACTCAGTAATAAAGCCATAATTTTAGTCTTTTTCATAATCATGTTCATTTTAATATATTAATGACTTAATGCAAAAATTGTTCATTAAACGGCCTGATAATTTAAAGCTTTCTTCTTGATAAGCATAAACCAGATCAGACAAATAATTCCTTTCATAGTGCTAGTGATGCTTATGCTCCACCAAATACCCGGCAAACCCCAGCCCCATGATACAAACAACAGTGCCATCGGGATGCGCAGATAGTTACAGGTGACGCTGATTACGGCAGGAGGCATGGTGCGCCCCATTCCATAAAATACGCCCTGTATGGTAATTTCCAGCATCATAAATAGTTGCGAGTATCCGTCAATACGTAGAAAGACACCACCGGTTTCGTAAGCTGCTTTTTCAGGAACAAAGATAGAAAATATTTCGTTTCCATAACATATAAAAAGGAATGTGCAGAAAGATCCGAATATAAATGTCATCCATAAAGTGGTGCGATAGGCTTTCAGCACACGGGAGATTTGCCGCGCTGCATAATTCTGAGCTACAAAGGCACTGAGAGCTGTAGAAAAGCCTTGGGAGGTGTTCCAGGTGATAGCTTCGATTTGTCCTCCGGTGGTGAGTGCCATCAGCCCTAAATGACCACCTTGTTCTGTGGCGGTTCTTCCGAGAAACATATTGACGAAAGCGAATAATGTATTGAGTGCCGCTACTGGTAATCCTATTTTCAAAATGTGGCGTGTATATTGTTTTTTCAGTTTAGTAAATAACCGAAAATCATCCCATAATATTTTCTTTTGTTTCAATTGATAGATAAACAGTATGCATACCGTAGCTTCGGCCAGCCAAGTGGCAATTGCTGCTCCCGTAGTTCCCCAGCTTAAACCAAAGATAAAGATAGGATCCAGTATTATATTTGTAATCAGTCCGATACCGTTAATGGAAAAAGGTATTTTGCTTCGTCCGGCGGCATTGAATATCCCTGTAAAGGCAGCTGATAAAAAGACGAATGGAAAGGCGGTTGCTATAATCCGTAGATATTCCACAGCCATCTTGGCTATATGAGGTTCTAGTTCATAGATACTGATAATAGGGGTGGCAAAGATAAATAACAATGCTCCCCAGCTCAATGATATAAGTAAGGACAAGGTAAGATTATGTGATGCGAACGCACGGGCAGCTTGCTCGTTTTGTGCCCCGATGGCTTGTCCTACGCTGACTTCCGAACCTACTTTGTTCAGAAGAGAGATAGATGTGGACATCCATGTAAGAATTCCTACCGAACCTACGGCGGCTATTGCCTCACTTCCTATTCTTCCTACCCAAGCCATGTCGGTCAGACTATATGCCATTTGTATGAATGAAGTAGCCATAATGGGCATTGCCAAAGTAAACAATTGCTTTAGGATAGGGCCTTGAGTCAGATTCTTAGTTCCTTTCATTCGTCATTAACGGATAAATTGTCTGCAAAGGTAGAAATTTATACTGATTTCTGTGGGGAATGCTGATAAAAATACTTTTCTATTACTCTTTTTAAATGGTCTGGATGTTTCATAAAAAACTTTGAAGTTCTTGAAGAAGGATAAAGCTTTTTCAAAAACTCCAAAGTCTTTTATGAGTATATTGATAGAAGTCGTTGATTAGTAAGCGAAAATAGGATATTTCTTCATTGTTTCGTTTACGCGTGCACGAACTTGTGCAATTACTTCTTCATTGTCTACGTTTGAAAGAACTGTCTCAATCATTTCGGCGATTTCCAACATCAAGTCTTCTTTTGCTCCGCGAGTTGTGATAGCGGGAGTTCCCAAACGGATACCTGAAGTTTGGAAAGCAGAACGGCTGTCAAATGGGACCATGTTCTTGTTTACAGTGATATCAGCAGCAACCAATGCTTTTTCTGCTACTTTGCCTGTCAGATCAGGGTATTTGGTACGCAGGTCTACCAGCATGGAGTGGTTGTCTGTACCACCGGAAACGATCGTAAAGCCACGGTCAATCAAAGCCTGTGCCAATACGGCTGCATTCTTTTTTACTTGTGTTTGATATTCTTTGTATTCCGGCTGTAAACATTCACCGAATGCAACAGCTTTGGCTGCGATGACATGTTCCAACGGGCCACCTTGTATACCAGGGAATACAGCAGAATCCAAAAGTTGTGACATCATCTTGATTTCACCTTTTGGAGTTTTCTTGCCCCATGGGTTAGGGAAGTCTTTACCCATCATGATGACACCGCCACGAGGGCCACGAAGGGTTTTATGGGTTGTTGAAGTGACGATATGAGCATATTTAACCGGGTTGTCCAACAGTCCGGCAGCAATCAGTCCGGCAGGGTGGGCCATATCAATCATCAGGATGGCTCCCACTTTATCTGCGATTTCACGCATACGTTTGTAGTCCCACTCGCGAGAATATGCAGAACCGCCACCGATAATCATTTTGGGTTTTTCACGTAATGCGATTTCTTCCATCTGATCGTAATCTACACGACCTGTTTCTTTGTTCAGGTTGTATTCACACGGAGTATAAATAATTCCGGATGTGTTTACCAATGAACCATGTGACAAGTGACCACCATGGGCCAAATTTAATCCCATAAATTTATCACCCGGATTCAAAACGGCCAGAAATACAGCAGCATTAGCCTGTGCTCCGGAATGAGGTTGTACATTAGCCCATTCTGCTCCAAATATTTGTTTTAGTCTGTCGATAGCGATTTGTTCGCTCTGGTCTACCACTTCGCAACCGCCATAGTAGCGCTTGCCGGGATACCCTTCAGCATACTTGTTGGTAAGGCAAGAACCCATGGCTTGCATTACTTGGTCACTAACAAAGTTTTCGGATGCGATCAGCTCGATACCTTTGAGCTGGCGTTGATGCTCTTTTTCGATAATGTCGAAAATCAAATCGTCTCTTTTCATTTCTTTTTATAATAAGTTTATGTGCGATATTCGATTCTGAGTTCACAAAGTTAAGTAATTTTAGAATATAAGGAAATTATTTAGAGGAAAATATTTGGTGAGGTTACGGAAAAAAGATATATGACTTTCTTTTTGTCGTGTAGTAAGGTCTGAAGCTGCTGAAAGAGTTGAAGATAAGGGCGTTTTGAGGAAAGAAAAGGATATAAATGTGGCATTATGATATCTACTTAGAGAAAGCTTCCTACTTTAGAAAATAACTCCTAGCGAGAAACTTAGTACATTGCGGTGCCGGTTAATGAAGATACCTTTTTCTTGGGATATTATTCCATTTGTGTCTTTTTCATAAATGATTGATTTGGAGATATTGGTGAGTCCGATTTCATACCGGAAATCAAAGAATATATTAGCAATATTTACTCCTAATCCGATAACAGAACTTATATTAATGGGGTGTAATTCTTCTTTTATACCAGAATATCCAAATCCTTCAAACTCTTCGGAAGTCTTATGTTTCCATACATATTCCAGTTTGGGACCGATAAAAAGTGCCATGCCGTAAGGCCTGCTTTTTACAAAACTATAACCATATAATATAGGTAGCTCCAAAGAGTGAATCGTGCTGTTCAGTTTAGCAAGCTCGGGAAGGGTGTTTTCTTTATTTTGATTTTTATTGAAAGCTATTTCACCTTTATAAATATTATACATAATTTCGGGTTGGATGAAATGCCTTTTCATGTGCACCCGAAAAAACATGGCGGCAAAATAGCCTACTTTATAATTATTTTGCACATCTTCCATTCGTTCTCCATCTAGTTCTAACCGACTGGTAAAATACATGGAAGAGTTGAAACCTCCTTTTATTCCCACATTGATCTTAGGTTCCTCTTTCAGACCATTCTTTATTCCTTGTGCTGTAACGAACAGGGCAGGAAGTAATAAAGCGATTAATAAAAGGAGTTTCTTCATGAGATATTTTTAGGATTTTTCCTTGGTCTGTGATCTGTTCTTTTCTACAGACCAGCCAAACTTCCCGATTTTCGGTCCTAGTTCAAAATATCCGCCATGAACATAGACTAACGGGTTGGCTTCGGATAATTCGAATTTTCCTGTTTCCGCATTCAGGTATTTATCGTCGGCTTTTACATTTACCACATCGGCTATGAACATATCATGAGATCCTAGTGAGATGATTTCCTTTACTCTGCATTCTATACAGAGTGGGGATTCTTCGATGATGGGAGCACTGACTATTTTTGCTTTTCCCGGGGTCAGCTTCATTTCTTCAAATTTATTATAATCTTTGCCCGAACGCACTCCGCACCAGTCGGTAGCGAACGCCATGCTTTTGGTAGTAAGGTTGATGACGAATTCCATATTCCGTTTCAGAATGGGATAGGAATGGCGTTCCGGACGCACGGATATATAACACATGGCGGGGTTGGTACAAATAGTACCTGCCCATGCCACTGTGATAATGTTATATTCTTCTTCCGTACTTCCGCAACTTACCAGTAGGGCCGGAAGAGGGTAAATCATAGTTCCCGGTTTCCAGTCTTGTTTCATATTCATTACAGTAGTTTGATACCTTCTTTACTTTGTTCCTTTTCGCAGTAATGACATTTCAAGATTCCATGTTCTTTGTCAATTACATGAAACAGGGTGGTCATTGGCTCATTGTTGGTGATACATTTGGGATTGGCGCATTTTACGATGCCACGTAATTCCTCAGGCATCAGGACTTGTTTCTTCTCTACCACCTCATAGTCACGGATAATGTTCAGTTTTACATTCGGGGCTACTACAGAAAGGCGGCTTATTTCCTCATCAGTAAAAAAGCGGTCGGCCACTTTTATAATTCCTTTTTTGCCTAATTTTTTGCTCTCGAAGTTGTTTCCGATGGTTATGTTAGAGTCAGAATCCTGCAAGCCCAATAGGGCGACTACAGTAAACAATTTATCGGAAGGTATATGGTCTATAACAGTGCCGTTTTTCAAAGCGGCTACCTGCAATGCTTGTTTATTATCGCTCATCTTCATTTTTGTTTTTACTTTTTTGCATCTTCTATAACATCATTCAAGGTTATGCCCAATACATCACAAAGGATGGCCTGGCGCGCATAAAGTCCGTTTTGTGCCTGTTGGAAATAGTAAGCTTTCGGATTCTCATCCACATCGTAAGCTATTTCGTTGACGCGGGGCAGAGGGTGCAGGATACGCAGATTGGGGCGGGTATGCTCCAGCATCTTATTCCTTAATATATATACATCTTTCACACGTTCATATTCCATCAGGTCGGTGAAACGTTCGCGTTGTACACGGGTCATGTAAAGAATGTCGGCGTCAGCAATGGTTTCTTCGTTAAAGTCTGTGTACTCTTTGTATTTAATATGGTGCTCCTTGCAGTAGATTTTATATTCTTCAGGCATTTTCAACTCTTCCGGAGCGATGAAATGGAAAGTGGGGTTGAAATGACGCATAGCCATCAGCAAAGAATGAACAGTTCGTCCGTATTTCAAGTCGCCTACTAGATAGATGTTTAAATTTTCAAGCGTTCCCTGTGTTTTGTATATGGAGTAGAGGTCTAGCATGGTTTGTGACGGATGTTGGTTGGCTCCGTCTCCGGCATTGACAATGGGCACCGGGGCGACTTCGCTGGCATATCTTGCGGCACCTTCCAGAAAATGGCGCATTACGATGATGTCGGCGTAATTGCTTACCATCATGATGGTATCTTTCAATGTTTCTCCTTTTGAAGAACTGGTTACTTTGGGATCGGTAAATCCGATAACGCGGGCTCCCAGTCTGTTTGCAGCGGTTTCAAAACTGAGTCGTGTACGGGTGGAGGGCTCAAAGAAAAGGGTGGCAACAACTTTGCCGTCCAAGATTTTACGGTTAGGCTTCTTTTCAAACTCTTTTGCCATCTCCAAAAGGTAGAGGATTTTCTCTTTCGAGTGTTCGGCAATAGTAACTAAACTTCTATTTTCCATATTGGCTTGTATTTATAATT
>DXLM01000055.1 GCA_019414725.1 Bacteroides sp. | reverse complement strand
GCAAAGGTAGGTTTAGGGAACATGCGTGTCAAGGCGGAAAATAGAATGGTTACTTATAAGCAATTTTATACTTTGAAACAGATTCAATCTTCTCAAAGGCTTGCTTCAACGAAACTTGTTCTCCATTGAACGTAACTTTTTGCGCATAGGCAGTTAAATTACTAGCTAACATTAAACCTGCACTGAATGTTAGCACTTGATAAAATTTCTTGTTCATTTCATATTAGATTAATTAACTACATAAATTGGGTTTATTTTATGGGAAGACAGATAGAAAGTAATTTACCCCTAAAGATCAAATGTTAATTAATCTAAAAAAAATTATTCAATAAAAATCTCTTGATCTGCTATTTTATATTCTAATTCAGGAACCATTAATTTTAAAATTAGGAAAATATTTTCTAGAGATTCGTTTTTATTAAAATGTACGTAAATTTTTTGATTTTTATAAACAGAAGTCCGAATATGTATTTTTATTCCATAAGTGCGTGCTAAGATGCGTAAAACATCTTCAAATGGGCTATTATTGAAAAATAAACCTCCTGTTTTCCAATCAGAATAATCACTCGCTTTTACAAACTTTCTTTCTACTTGATGTGTAGAAGGAGTATATATTAATTGATTGTTAGGGGATAAATAGTATGAAGTAGAATCATGTAGTATTTTAACTTTTAGTTTACCTGTTTCTAGGGTAGCTTTTATTTGCTTATCTTCTGGATAGGATGAAACGTTGAAAGTTGTCCCTAAAACCTCCATTTCTAGATAATTGGTATGAACAATAAAAGGATGTAAAGAGTCTTTTTTTATATCAAAAAAACCTTCACCCAATAAAAATACCTCACGTTTGGAACTTCTGAAAGTAGAAGGATAAATCAATGTACTTCCAGCATTAAGCCATATTTGGCTACTATCTGGTAAATAGATTTTTTTACGATGTCCAAGTGAAGCATAGCATTGTGAATAAGAGATATCTGTAGCTGTACTTTGATGATTCTTTGAAGATATTGAATAGTAAAAATATCCAGAAGTAATAAACATTAAAAAAGGTATTCCCCATATAGCAGCTATTCGTATCCATCTTTTTGTAAATTTAGAAGGATGATAACCTTGGGAGGTATCAAATGCTCTCAAAGATGGCTTTAGTTGTTGAAAAGATTCTTCCCAAGAGGAATCTTTGGAAAGTGTTTGCCCAAGTTTATCCCATATATTTTTGAGAGCTTCGTCGCGTTCAGTATCTTTCAGAGGGTGTACTATACGATGTTGTACTCGTTCTTTTAGTTCTTCTGATGAAATATTGTGGTAAAAGAAAAAATCGATTATTTGTTTAATATAACTCATAAGTGTATATCTATTTTTTATTATGACAGAATTTTTATCAGGTTCTCCTAATTTATTAACATTATATAGATTAATATAGTAATTGATATAATGTTTCTTAATTCTTTTAAAGCTAAGTTTAAGTGGTTTTCTACTGTCTTTTTTTTGATTCCTAATTTTATAGCTATTTCTTCATTTGAAAGTCCCTCAACACGGCTTAAGCGAAATATTTGTTGTCGTTGTGAGGGCATGTTGTTGATAATAAGATCGATTAGAAGTTGTAAATCATGAGCAATTAAATCATCATATGGTGTTTCATTATCAAATTGATCGGGAATTTCATCATTAGTTGTTGGAATGGTATGTTTTGCTTCGATATAATTAAAGATAGTATGTTTAGTAAGAGTAAATATATAGGAATCGAAGTTGTGTACATTTTGAAATATTTCACGTTTATCCCATAGCTTGATAAAAACCATTTGTGTTAATTCATCGGACTCATCTGCATCTTTTAAAAGCCCATATGCAAAAGCATGAATTCTGGAATAATAAGTGCGATAAATTTCTTTAAAAGCTTGGTGGCTTCCTGTTGCTAATTTAACGAGTATGTTTTCATCTATATTCATTGGCTTGTTATAATATTGTTACAAAAATATAAAAAGATTACTGTCTGATAATATTTTTGTAAATATAAAAATGACACTGATTTCACAAATGAAGTGGACTCTAACTTTATAATTATCTAAAATCTTTATCGAGTAGCAATGAAAAAAATAGGGAAGACTACCCGATAGACAAAGTAGCCTTCCCTTGTTGAAGTAAGATGAAGAGTTATGTTATTTTCCGTAATCTTCGTACATCATGAGCAGATGCGACGAGCTCCAGCTGAAGTGAGGAGCCTGGAGGCGCTCTCCGTTGTGTGTGCCATAGTTTTCATGTATAGGAGCATCTTCTTTCAGCCCTTGGCAGCGTTCGAATACTTGCTCTGTATATTGATCTGCAAGTTTTCCGTAGCCATAGTTACGCAATCCCCTGATAGCCTGATAAGTCTGGTCGAGCCATATCGGACCTCTCCAATATCCGTTCGGATCACATTTCGGATTATCGGCAGCAGCCGTAGGGAAGGGGATATAAGTTGAAAACTTAGTTGTATCAGTCAGCAGTGTAATGGCTTTGTCCATTTGCTTCTTGCTGGCTATTTGTACCCAGAACGGAGTATATCCTTCGCATCCAGGTTCTTCAATGAAGCTGCCATCACTCAACCGGCGGTCACAGAACCATCCGATTTTTTCATCGAAGAAATAATCGGCGATTTTATCGCTGTAGTCGGGACCATCAAAGCTAATGCCGATCAACGAAGCAAATTTCTTCAGTAACTTACATTCGTAGGCAAGATATGCATTCAGGTCCACACTTTCCTGATCCATACTCCATGCATCGTCTGCATTTTTCAGCATCTTTGTGTTGTCGAAACGAATGGCATTGTCCATACCACTTTCCCATGCGGCAGCTTCCAGGGTGCCGTCGGTAGAACCAAACTCACAGATGCCGTTACGGTTGTGGTCGCGTTTTGCATACCACCATTTGTAATAGGCAAGCAGTTGCGGATACATCTCTTTTACGAAGGTGGTATCTTGGGTGTGAGTAAATATTTCATCTACAGCCCAGCAAACCAAAGGTGGCTTACTGTCGCGGGCATTATTATCTGCCGAATTGGTATAGATACAGTCGATAATCATACCGTCGGGCAACTGGTAGTCGAACATGGCACGAATATTGTTTTTCGCCAGTTCGGGAGCAAAGCTTGCCAGAGCTGCTGAGAAACGCCAGCTGTCCCAGGCCCAGAATCCGACGAAATAGCCTACCGCATGGCTGGGAATAACTCCTTCATGCAACAGTCCTTCGCGGTGTGTACGCCAGTTGGAAATCAGTGTTACAGCAGACTTTACGGCAATACGGTCGTACTCAGGCTTCATGTCGTTGCGTAGAATCTTTTGTAAGTATCCGTTCCATCGGTCTGCATTTGCCTTCAGCTCTTGTGAAGGATTGTTCAGCAGAGCTTGTATGCGTTGTTCGCTTACTGGAAGTTCTTTTTCGGAAGCGAAGAACGAAATGGCAATATCAGTTTTCTTACATCCGGGTTTAGTCTGTGCAACATAATTTTTCCCGTCGCATGTCAACATGATGTCAGAATCGAACGTTAACGTTACAATCTCTCCGTTGGAGTGACGTGCTGTAACGATGTTGCGCTCAGCTTCCAGATGTACATTATTATTCCATTGTCTGGCTGTAAAGCAAAGTCCTTTTCCACTGTTGCTCTCTATTTGCAGTAGAGCTGTAGAAGCATTGATGAAATTCATTCGCTGGCTGATACTTTCTGTTCCGGAGGATGAGGAGATATATACTTCACCTGGAAAGTAAGATGCCGAGTCGGGAGTCATTGCTGTTGTTTCTCCTATAAGACTGGCTTCCACGATCGATTGGGCAAACCATATCCGGTTGTCGATGCTGAACGGACCGCAAAATCCGTTTACCCATTTATCTTGTTGCGGTATGGTAAATCCCATCCACGAACCTGCATCGGTAAAACATCCTGCGCGATGAACGGTTGAATCGGGTGTCAGCGCAATATTCAGGATATTGCTGAATTCATATCGGTTTCTTTCCTGAGCCATATTCTGTCTGGAGCCAGTGGTGCAGGCTGAAATGCCGGCAGCCAGTCCCAGAAGCAAAACCTTTATTGTATTTTTTTTCATTGTTGATTGATGTTTTTAAGTATGTAAACCAAAAACGCTTCTTTTAGAAGAGTCTCTTATGAGCCTGTGAGGCTGCATCCATTTCCTTATCCAGAGGTTGAATGGTGAAGCTGTACTGCCATGCATGAGGAGTTATTGTATATTCAGGATGTACCTGTGCTCCCCAAGTGTTATCGCCACCTACTCCCATTTGCATGTGATCGATGTTCAGCCATACCAGATCTTGTTTCTCTATGCTTCCTCCATGATGACGCTCTACGCTGAATGGGCGATAGCCGATGTCTTCAAGTGGGAAGTTCCATGCACTGATACTCAAAGGTTCTTCTCCGGTGACAAGCAGACCTTCTCCTGACTGGTTACGTAATGCTACCCAGCGTACATCACATTTGTTTGCTGTTTCCTGTGCACGTACATACGGATGATACTGTTCCCATACGCTAGCAGTGTAGACACCTATTGCAGCACTGTTCTTACGGTCGGCATAGTTTTCATGTGGGCCGCGTCCGAGCCATGTCATCATTTCATAATCGGCAGGCAAAATCATACGCATACCCAGACGAGGCATTTCTGGTAATTGTTTTTGACCAGGGATAAATGACATGGTAACTTTCACTGCACCGTCAGGACGGATTATATAATTAATATTAAGGTCGGCATCTTGCTTTTCCATGCGGTATGTAGCAGTGACAATGGCCTGACGTTTGTCGCTCCTTTCATTTAATTTCAAGTCTTTCAGTTTCGCATCCTTACCTGCTTCTTTCCAGATTCTGCAACGTTCGGGAGTGCCATTGGCTACGTCATTATCTGTCAATCCACGCCAGAAGTTAGCTTGCAGACCTTCTTTTATGAGATTCTTTCCGTTATATTCTAAAGCCGTCATTTCTCCGTCGGCTGTGGAGAAGCTGATACGGAAGTTAGTTCCACTCAGACTGATGCTTTCCGGAGTACGTTCCGATCTTAGTGAACCGTCAATTGGCTCTATGTTTTGAGCTATCTGCTCTACAGGCAGTTGCCACTGTTCCATTGCAGCTATATGTCCTGCCGGAATCATAGGAGCATCCTGGCGGGTAATTGCTTCCAGTTTCAAGAAATATTCTTTTTCACTTGCGGCAATAGTCTGCATAGGAAGTACGATCTCCCGGCTTTGTCGTGCCGGTATCTGTGGAAAATCCATTACTCCCTGCTGAATGCTTTTACCGTCAGCTTCTATTGTCCAGCGCAACTGATAACCGGATAGGTCGATGAAATCATGCCAGTTGGTTATATTAATCCGATTGGCAGTAAAGGCTACAGGACGGAAGTGAATGTACTGATATACCTTCTTCACTTCATAAATATGCGGATGTAAAGAACGGTCGGCTGCAATCAGTCCATTGGCACAGAAGTTGGAGTCGTTGTGTACTCCTACATAGCCCATATCTCCTCCATACGCCCAGATGTCTTTTCCTTTTTCGTCTTTCTTTGCAAATGTCTGGTCTACCCAGTCCCAGATAAATCCACCTTGTAACTGGTCGTACTTATAGATTAAATCCCAATAATCTTGCAGGTTGCCGACACTGTTTCCCATTGCATGAGCATATTCGCACATAATCATCGGGCGTGCATCGCGCTGATTAATGTGACGACGGAGCGACCAGATGCGGGGATACATCGGGCAATAAATATCCGATTTAGCTTCGTAACCTCCACCTTCGTATTGTACCGGACGGGTAGGATCTGTTTTCTTGGTCCAGTCGTATATTGTTTCGAAATGTTTACCATAACCTGATTCGTTACCTAATGACCATGTAACAATAGCTGTACAGTTGCGGTCGCGCATAACCATACGGCTCATGCGTTGCATGAATGCAGGTTCCCATTCCGGATAATTGGCAAGTGTTCCATCTTTGTGACTCATCATTCCATGGCTCTCGATATTTGCTTCGCCAACCAGATATAGTCCGTACTTGTCGCACAATGCATACCATTGGTAGTGGTCTGGATAATGGCAGTTACGTACAGCGTTTATGTTGAATTGCTTCATCAGCCGGATATCCGTCAACATACTTGCGACATCGATGGAGCGTCCTTTATATGGATCGTGTTCGTGTCGGTTTACTCCTTTGAACAATACGGGTACACCATTAATAAGTTGTTGTCCGTTTTTCATTTCTACAGTGCGGAATCCGAATGGATGTGCAAATGATTCCATCGGTTTTCCTTGCTGGTCGAATGTGTTGACAACCAGTGTGTAAAGATTAGGTGTTTCGGCTGTCCATGCCAGAGCATCCTTAAGTAGTTTTTTGCCAGACAATAATGTGTCGGTGCTGTTTTTAATTTCTTTATCCTGAGTGTAAAGAGCATTACCTTTTGCATCCAGTAATTTGAACTCTACACGCTGACCTTGCTGAGGCTGATTCAGTGTGATATTTACATCAAAATCACCGTCTTTATATTGATTGATCAGTTCGGCCGTGAGTTTGAAGTCTTTTACTCGGCTTTGTGGACGCGCATACAAATAGACATCTCGTTCTATTCCACTATATTTCCAGTAGTCCTGATCTTCCATGTAAGATCCGTCACTGTATCTGAATACCTTGACAGCCAGCTTGTTTTTCCCTTTTTTTAATAACTTGGTTACATTAAAGTGAGCTGGCAGACGGCTGTCTTCGCTGTATCCGGCAAGTTCTCCGTTTACCCAGCAGTAATATGCAGATTCTACCCCTTCGAAGTCGAGGAAGATATCCATTCCGTCCCAGTCTTCGGGTACTGTGAATTCACGGACATAAGCTCCTACCGGATTATAGTCTGCTGGTACATACGGTGGATTGCAAGGGAATGGATAAGATACGTCGGTATAAATGGGGGCATCAAATCCTTGAAGTTCCCAACTGCCTGGTACTTCTATGTTTTTCCATTTGCGTGTGCTGTATCCCGGTTTATGAAAATCGGCAGGACAAGCATCGTTATTCTTGGAGAAAAGAAATTTCCAAGTGCCGTTAAGTGAAACGCGTCGTTCGGTCTTTGAATTTATTTCGAAACGTTGTAAGTCAGGTAATGCCTGCTGTGCCAATGCTGCATCTTCATTGATGAATGGAATGAAGTGTGCATGCATTGCTTCACGGTTTATTTCGTTTATCTGTGGGTTTTGCCAGGGCACATTGTCGGCATTAGCCGGCAATGTAGCTGCAAGGGCAAGCATGTATGTTAGATAAAAAAAGTGCTTCTTCATAGAATTTGGTATTTTTCTTAGATGGAACAAAAGAAGGTGACAAGAAATGGTACACTAAAATCGGTTACGAATCCGTGAAAAATGGAAACTACGACAAATTGCTGACCTGCATAACGGGTTATAATAGGCAGGGTAGTATCCATTGTCGTAGCTCCTCCTGCTGATATCGGTGCCAGATTTCCGAACCACCGAACCAGTAGAGGGGCACACAACAAAGTAATTATTTCACGGGTTATGTTAGAAAGTAAAGCAATGGTTCCTAGCTCCGGCCCTTTATATTGCGTAATGAAGATGCTGGATAGTGAATAATAACCAAAGCCCGAACCAACTGCCATACAGTCGGCGGCACTCCGGTGGGGAAGAATGAGGCTCACCAGTGCAGCTGCCGATATGGTTCCCAGTATAGTAGCAACAGGCAGGAAGATCAGTCTTGGATTCAGCGAACGGAAATTTCTCAAGGTCTGTGGATCGTTTCCGATACTTAGGCCTACACTGAACATCAATGCACATAAGGCATAGAAGCTGATATTGCTTTGTGCTACGTCGAAAGGGATGAGATGAAAAGCCCCGCATAATGTTCCAAGAACAAAAAATCCGACAATGATCAAACTGCCTTTCATGCTTTTCCTCCTTTCTTTTTATACAGGAGATACCATAGTCCCCAAGCGAAGATACAACTTCCCAATACGCATGCCAGCGTAATGGTAAAGGCTTCTACTCCTAAAGTTGCAAGTCCTTCTACTATCTGGCGATTTCCTCCTACTTCTACTCCTAATAAAAAAAGGAGTACCCAGATTAGTGATGTTATGACTTTATTTATCCACGAAAATTCTTGGCGACGGAGCAGGAAACCTATTGCCATACCTCCTAACATTAATCCGATAACAGTAAACATATTCTTTTTTTGTAATCTTTTTTGTGGGCAAAAGTAAAGAAAAGGGTTCGGAAGAGCAACATCTTCCGAACCGGAAGATTTCTTTATTTTACTTCAGGATTTGCATCAATCTCCCATTTAGGTATTGGGTAGAACAACTTGCTTTCATCGAATCCTGTGCGGCCTGCCTTTTGTAATGCAGACGCTGTCTTTCCCCACCGGCGTAAATCATACCAGCGGTAACTTTCCAATGGGAATTCAAGAATGCGTTCATGTTCTATCTGATCGCGTACCTCTTGCTGGGTTGTACCTTCCATCGGAGGCATATTACCATGTACACTTCTAATTTCATTGATAATAGGAATAGCCTGTTCTGGATGGTTTTGTTCGTTTAATACTTCAGCTTTCATGAGCAATACATTCACATGGCGCATCAATGGAATGTTTATAGCGCATGCTTCTTGCATCTCTTCAAGTGTCGGAGAGGTAAATCTACGGAATACCGGTTTATTCTCACCTCCAAACAATTCGTCATATTCTTTTCCCATAACTCTTCCTGTTCCGTCGTTGAAGTAGTCGCACTGGAAGTAGATTGTGTTGTACAGACGTTCGTCATAGCGTCCGTCGTTCAACTTACCTCCTTTCATATATTCTTCCATCAGCATGTTGCTAGGCAGAATTTCATCATATCCGTTCAACTCTTTCGCACCAATCCATTGGTTCAGGTAAGAATAGTGTACAGAACCATTTGCTTCGCTCTTGCTGTACTGTACTTCGAATATAGATTCAGAACAGTTTTTGTTTGTTCCGTTAAACATTCCTATCAGGTTTTCTCCGCTTACGAGTGAATATCCTTTTACATTGTTCAGCGCTGTAAGAGCTTTGTCCAGATAAGTGCTTTTCTTTTCAGGTTCTTCGTATGCACGAGTCAGATAGGCAAAACCGATATAAGCATAAGCAGTACCGCTGGTAGCACGTCCTAATTCATTTTCGTTCCGGCTTTCCGGCAGTTGGGCTGCGTAGTTTTCCAGTTCTTCCAGAATGAAATCCCAGCAGGCTGTACGTTCGGATAACGGACGGTTCAATTGAGAAGACTCTTTAATGTATTCGTTGCGGATGATGATTTTTTCCCAGTTGAGCAATAACATCATATGATAATATCCTCTCAGAAAATGTGCTTCGTTAAGAAGTTCGTTACGCTTGTTCTCATCCAGATTCGGGATATTCGGAACATTGGCTAATACCTGGTTGGCAAAGTTGATTCCTCTGTATAAATCCTGATAATAATAAGAGAACTGAGTATTACCATTGGTATAGTTGAAATAATAAAGTGCTACCCACTGGTCGTAGTTACCGGCATCACTACCTAAATTGACAATGTCTGCACGGTATTCTTCGGTTGGCCATCGCACTTCACTAGTTGCATATGTATCACCATGATAGAGTTGTGAATAGGCTGCTGCCAGTCCAGCTTGTGCATCCTGTTCATTTCTCCAGTAATTGTCTGTTGTCAGTTCGTCCGGTGACTCTACGGTCAGGAAGTCCTCGCATGAAGTAGATGACAGGGCGAGGCATATTATACTTGCTAAATAAAATATCTTTTTCATATTCTTAATGCTGAGTTTGTATGTATTAGAATGTTAATTGCGCTCCTACTGTAAATGAACGGGTAAATGGGAAAATGTAACTGTCAATACCTGTATCCAGAGGACTGCTTCTTGAGAATTCAGGATCTGTTCCAGAATACTTCGTGATAGTAAACAGATTTTCACCGCTGATATAGAAACGTAATTTTTCGATATATGCCTTCTTCAGGATATTTGTCGGCAAGGTATATCCGAGCTGAGCCTGACGCAAGCGGACAAAGTTTCCGTTTTCGAGGAAACGGTCAGATTCACGTGCGTTTCTGTTAGGATCGTTCAATACGGCACGAGGCATGTCTGTATCCGTATTTGTCGGTGTCCATGCATCTAACACGCTGGTCAGCATTTGTCCCGGTGTCTGCATGCTTTCGTAGAAATATCGGTTACCGTTGAACAGCTTATGTCCCCATGCGCTTCCAAATAAAAGGCTCAGGTCAAATCCTTTATAACCTGCGGTCAGGTTCAGGTTGGCTTCTACTTTAGGAATACCGGTTCCACAATATTCACGGTCGTTTTCGTCCAATACTCCATCACCATTGATATCCTTGAAACGGATATCACCGGCTTTAGCATTAGGTTGAAGTCTTTCACCATTGGCATTTACATATGCAGCTGCCTCAGCATCACTCTGGAAAATACCGTCTGTGCGATATAAGTAGAAGGCACTGATAGGCTTACCTTCTGTTGCATAAGCAGGTGTATAGTCGGTTCCATATACCAGACCTGTACAGTAAAGAGCCTGACCTTTATCTGCAAGGCTGATTACTTCATTATGAGTTGTACTGAGGTTGAATCCGATGCCATATTCAAAGTCTTTAATGCGGTCGTTCCAGTTCAATTCTAATTCGAATCCTCTGTTTCTGATTTTGCCGACATTTAAAATCGGATTTTGATATCCGGCAGACGGAGAAAGTTTTTTGGTAATCAGCAAATCTTCAGTCTGGTTGATATAGTAGTTGATGCTACCAGTCAGACGGTTATTGAACATAGCGTAGTCGAATCCGATATTCTTGGTATCTGTTGTTTCCCATTTCAAGTCGTTACGCTCCATGTTCCATGCAACAGCACCTGCCCATGGGTTGCTTCCACTACCTTGTACGTAACCTCCGTAATAAGTATTGTAAGAAGATATCAATGCCTGGAAATCGTAATATCCTAATGCATTTTCATTACCCAGACGTCCCCAGCTGACGCGGAACTTCAAGTTATTGATAAATGTATTCTTCGGGAAGAATTTTTCTTCACTGATGCGCCAGCCTAATGCTATAGATGGGAAACATCCCCAACGGTTGTTCTTTCCGAATTTTGAAGAACCGTCGTAACGCATGGTTGCCTGAATCAGATAGCGATTGTCAAAGTTATAGTTGATACGTCCGAAGAAAGAGGCACGGTTATATTCGTATTTTGTTCCTTCTCCTGTATATGTACCACCTTTTCCTGCATCGATCGTGTCGAAACTAGGATCCAGGAATCCTGAAGGTTCGTTGGTGCTGACCAAATTACCGTTTTTATCTACTGTATATCTGGTTGCAAATCCTTCTACTGCAACACCATTTGAAGTATTTTTTGTAGAAGTGATAGAAGAACCTATCATGGCGTTCAGGCTGTGTTTGCCAAATTCCTTGTTGAAGTTTAAAATGTTGTCTATAGTCTGTTCTTCCCAATAATAAGTAGATTCACTGTTGTAAGGATATAAGTGTGTTTGCTGTGCATTTGAAATGTAATCAGGATAATGTAAAGTGTAACGGTAATGTTTACCACGATAAGCGTAGCTGGTTTTGAAATTCAACCATGAAGTGATTTTAATACCTAGAGAAACATTTGCGGTAGTGCTGAATGTTTTTTCTGTTTCATCCTGATAGTAATAGTCTGCCATCGGGTTATTGTTCGAAGGTAATCCCTGAGAGGCTGTCAGTCCGAAACCATATTTTTCATTTTCATCGTATACCGGAACAAGCGGTGAAATGTTGTAGACTTCTTTCAATGAATAAGTCGGCTGATGACTTTTTGTATAGCGGAAGCCTAAGTTAGCATCCAGATCAAAGATGTATTTACTCATGTGGAGTTTCATACGCGCATTATCCTGACGGAAATCGTTTCCGAGGAAGATACCTTTATCGTCAGCATGATTATATGATACAGAGTATTGAGCTGTTTCTCCACCTCCACGTACACTGAACATGTAGTTTTGTGAAAGACCGTTGCGCATCATTTCGTCTTGCCAGTTAGTGTCTACACCTGTGTCGGTTGTACAGTAAGCAGGAATTTCGTCTTCACGTCCTGCATTGATATACATTTGTTTGATAGTAGACTTATATTGTTCTGCGTTTAAGAACTCCATACGTTTGGCTACGGTAGTCATACTCAGATAAGTGTTGAAATCAATGTGTGTTTCACCTTTTTTACCGTTCTTGGTTGTGATAATGACTACACCGTTTGCTGCTACAGAACCATAGATGGCAGCTGCTGCACCGTCTTTCAGTACTTCCATAGATTGAATATCGACAGGGTTTACACTGTTGATATCACCGGGGAATCCATCAATAATGTAGAGAGGTTCATTATCGCCGAATGATTTGACACCACGAATCTTAACAGAAACTCCAGCTCCTGCATTACCTCCCGACTTCATGATATTGACTCCGGCAATCTTTCCCTGCAGCGCTTCTGCCGGATTGGTAGTCGTACGCTTAGTCAGTTCGTCAACATCTACTGATGAAATAGCTCCGGTCATGTCGCTTTTCTTCATTGTACCATAACCTACTACGACTACTTCGTCTAAAACTTCTGTATCTTCTTTAAGTGTAATTTTAAAATTGCGTTGATTGTTTACTGCGATTTCCTGAGTTTGGAAACCTACATAAGAAATAACAAGAGTACCTTTAGGAGACACGCTTAATTCAAAGTTACCATCCATGTCGGTGATGACTCCATTGGTTGTTCCTTTTTCTAATACGCTGGCACCGATAACTGTCATGCCTGATGCATCGAGTACCGTTCCTTTCACTTGGATTGCTTGTGCAAATCCTGACATCGGAATTGATAAAGCTAGCAGAAATATTAACTGCCATACTTTAGATACAACATCTTTTTTCATTTGTGTTTTTTGTTTATGTTAAGGTTAGTCAACTGATTTTTTCGATATCCAAATATATTCAAAATGCCATTGAAGTGAATATGTTTTGTTGTTACAAAGTATCTACATAAGGGATTTTTACGCTTGTTTTATGTCTACTCGTGTTATTCTAATGTATTGATTATTAATAATATATGCTTTACTTGTATATCTACAAAAGAGCATTTTGATATTGTCACGGAAAATAGTCGTAGAAACATCCTTTTTCTTGCTGTTCAGATTACTCTTCCTGTTGTTTTAATTTGTTTAAGAATGTAAAAATCCCGGCAATGGTTATTGTGTAACTATTGCCGGGATTTTTATCAGATAAGTTTATTTTGAGATTTACTTAGATAGACTGGATATAAGCGATAAGATCTTCTTCGGAGGATAAGCCTAATGCCTTACGCAGTCGATAACGATTCATGTTGATAGTCTTTGGTGTGTTTCCTGTTAGCATAGCTATTTCTTTGGTCGACAAATTGACACGTAATAGACTTGCCAAATGCTTTTCTCCCTGCGTCAAATTAGGATGGCGTTCGGTAAGGTGAGCAAGAAATTCTTTCATTTTTTCGTCTATTGTCTGTAGTGTCATGCTGTTGTTCTTGTTGGTGGCTTGATATTGGCTGATAAATGCATTGATCTTTTTTAGGTGAGGGATTAATTCTTGCTTTTCCATCCGATAACCTTGGCGCACCTGCTCTTGTATCTTGTCCAGAAGTTCATTACGACTTTGCAAGAATACAGCAAAGTTTGTTGTTTCTTGTTTGCTGGTTTCAAGTGCATGTTGTACATTTTCCAACTCTGCCTTTTGTTTTTGCATTTTGAGTTTGGCTATTTCATGTTCAGATTGTTCTATTCGGTATTGGGCATTAAGCAGCTGGATTTTCTTTTTACGTTTAAATCGCTGGTGTAGTAGAAAACCGATTATGGCCACTAATGCAGCAACAGTCAGAATTGTGACGATATTGCGTCGGAGTAATCTGATTTTATACTCTTGTTGCTGTAACTCTTCTTTTTGCTGTTGCGCCAGGAGCTTTTCCTGCGCAATGCGCTGTTCTACGGTGCGAAGTTTGTTTTCACTTTGTATTTCTTTACTTAAAGCATACAGTGAAGTTTGTTTTTCATAAGCAGTCCGATAGTCACCTATGGCACTATATACTAATGCCGAATATTCGTAATTGTCACATATAACTCCTTTGGCTCCTATATTTAAGGCCAGTTGATAGGCTTTCTCTAGTGCAGCAATAGCTTGTGGATATTTATGAGCATAATAATAAAGTTTTCCTAGATTATTATAGTTTTCTCCCAATGACCATGTCGCATTCAGGTGTTTGTTGATAATGATTGCTTCATTTATCCATTCCAGCTGTTCTTCTATATTACCTTCGAACAAACATAAATTGTTTAGATTACTGGCTATGCTTTTAAGATTCTTTGAGGATCGGTTAATGGCCAATGCTTGTTTTAAGAAACGTTCCGCTTGTTGAAATTCATTAATATAGGTATGTATGATACCACGGTTGTTATAGCATAAAGCTAAATTAAGGGAATCGTTTTCCGTTTTAAACAGTGAAATGGCTTTATCGCTTAGATTGATTGCTTTAGTATAATCTCCCAAGTTGCAGTATCCTACACTCATTAAATTATAGATATGCCCTTTCAAGTCATTCTCATTTTTGGAAACTAATGCGTCTGCTTCGTATAAAGCTTGAATACATCCGTCGAAATCTCCAAGTAATTTTTCAGCTTGTGCATAAATATAGAGTGCTTGTGATTGTTGAGAAGATGAGGTTGCCATTGCTCGTGCCTTTGTTGCATAATATGCCGCTTGTTGCGGATTCGTATACAATTCTTTCTCAGCCTTGTCTAAGAAACTGTTGACATCAGTATCTGTTGTCTGGGCATGGATGAATTGGGGGAGAAAAAGGAACAATAATCCTATTATATAAAAGCTGATGTTTTTCATTTTTGTTTTTTGATTTTTACAAAGTTATAAAAACTCTTATAATCATAAAAAAAAGATATGAAAAACAGAATATTAACAATCATAGTAGATAAGTTATTGATAACTTAGAAATAAAATAGATACGTAATTCCTTCAAAAAGCCGTACCTTTGCACCCCGAAAATAAAACGACGTATATGTTATTGCCTTATTTGCATAAAGACCTGATTGAAGCCGGATGTGATGAAGCCGGACGTGGTTGTCTGGCTGGAGCCGTGTATGCGGCAGCAGTAATCCTGCCTTCCGATTATGAGAACCAGCAGCTGAACGATTCCAAAAAGCTTACAGAGCATCAGCGATATGCACTTCGGGAAGTGATAGAAAGGGATGCAATAGCATGGGCTGTAGGGGTAGTGACACCTCAGGAAATTGATAAAATAAACATTCTGAATGCTTCTTTTCTGGCAATGCATCGTGCGATAGACCAGTTGAAGGTACGTCCGCAACATTTGCTGATTGACGGAAACCGATTCAATAAATACGAGGATCTTCCTCACACGACTGTAGTTAAGGGAGATGGTAAGTATCTGTCGATTGCGGCTGCTTCTATTTTGGCAAAAACTTATCGTGACGACTATATGAACCGGCTTGCAGAAGAGTATCCTTTATATGACTGGCAGAAGAATAAAGGTTATCCGACAAAAAAGCATCGGGAAGCAATTGCCCGTTATGGGACCACTCCTTACCACCGGATGACATATAATTTACTGGGAGACGGACAACTCTCCTTCGATTTTTAAAAAGAGAAACGGTTATATTAACCAGTATTTATTAACAGCCTGTTGAAAACTCTGAAGTTATCAACAGGCTGTTAATAATTTGTAGTGATGTAATAGAGGTGAAACACCTTTGTCGTCCTATATTAAACGTACTGTCGTATATTCTTAAAATGGTTTCCGTTATTTTGCCCAAACAATAAATCAGATGTAAGTATATGAAAAAAATGTATAGACAATGGTTGGGTATAGCGGCTCTGCTTTGCCACATTACGATGCAAGCTGCCGGAAATAAGGCGGTGGTAACAGGTACTGTGAAAGATACTCAAGGCAATCCGATTGCAGGAGTCGTTGTAACAGATGGAAAGCATGTGACAGCTACTGATAGACAAGGTATATATATGTTGGATACTGATCCGTTCCGTCAGCCAATGGTTTATATTTCTACTCCTGCTGATTATGTTCTTCCCGAGAAGGAAGGAGTGGCTGATGGCTTTTATCACTATCAGGATACTTCAAAAGTGGGGAATCGTTGTGATTTTATTCTTCAGAAACGTAGTAAACAGACCGATGATTTTGTATTTATTCCTATTTCAGATCCTCAGGCTAAAAATGAAGCACAGTTGGATAGATTCCGTAAAGAAACCGTTCCCGATTTGATTCATACTGCCGATTCTCTGAAATCTTTAGAAGTTGTAGGTATGGGATTGGGCGATCTGGTATGGGATGCTATGGATTTGTATGCTCCTTACCGGAAAATTGTATCCAACTTGGGATTGACTATGTTTCAGGTTATGGGTAACCATGATTTCAATTTACTGTATTCGGATATGGAACGTACGGCAGATCCTGGAAACGGATATGGAGAGAAGAACTATTATGAGATATTCGGGCCAACAAATTATTCTTTCAATATAGGTAAGGTACACGTCATAGCAATGAAGAGTACAGATTACGAAGGAAAGAAAAAGTATGTAGAACGTTTTACCGAAGAGCAGCTTGAATGGTTGAAAAAAGATTTAAGTTATGTACCAGAAGGAACAACTGTCTTTTTGAATATTCATGCTCCGGTAGCGAATACAACGGTAAAAGGGGGCGACAATGTGCGTAATGCCAATGCATTGTTCCGTATTTTACGGCCTTATAAGGTTCATATCTTTTCGGGTCATACACATTTTTATGAAAACTCGCTTCCGGCTGCCGGTATATATGAGCATAACATCGGGGCAGCTTGTGGAGCCTGGTGGGCAGGTGATGTGAATCGTTGCGGTGCTCCTAATGGTTATCTGGTGGTGACGGTCAAAGGGAATGATGTGAAATGGCGTTATAAGGCAACCGGACGTCCGGCTGACTACCAGTTCCGTGTATATAAGCCTGGCGAATTTGAAACTCAGAAACAATATGTTGTTGCCAATATTTGGGATTGGGATATAGCCTATACTGTAAACTGGTATGAAGACGGAGTGCTGAAAGGTGCCATGCAGCAATTCGATGACGAAGACCAGGACTATCTGACAATGAAGAAGGGCAAGCGTACTGGCTATCATACCCGTCATTTATTCCGGGCATGTCCTTCTAAACAAGCAAAAAAAATAAAAATTGAAGTAAAGAATCGATTTGGTGAAATCTTTATACAGGAAGTAGAATTGTAGAAATACCTGTTTTTTATTTTGATTATTCCCCCTCTCAGTCTGTGTGAAGATAGAAAGGGGGATTTGTTTTTATTGACGGTTCTGTTTATCAGGGGATATATTCAGTTGGGATGATACATAAAAAGAGTGAAAACTTATGCTTAATACGAGGGATATTTTGTATTTTTGCATGTTGTAAAGCATACACTCGATATATCAACTTTTAAACAAAATAATATTATGGCTAAGAAAGCTCTTTTAATGATTCTTGATGGTTGGGGATGTGGCGACCACAAGAAAGATGATGTGATCTTTAACACTCCTACTCCGTATTGGGACAGTTTGCTGGCAGAATATCCTCATTCACAGTTGCAGGCTAGCGGTGAAAATGTTGGTTTGCCTGATGGCCAGATGGGTAACTCTGAAGTAGGTCACTTGAACATCGGTGCAGGACGTATCGTTTATCAGGACTTGGTGAAGATCAATCGTGCTTGTGCCGACGGTAGCATCATGCAAAACAAAGAAGTTGTTTCAGCCTTCTCATATGCTAAGGAACATGGAAAGAATATCCATTTCATGGGATTGACTTCAAATGGTGGTGTACACTCTTCATTGGATCACTTGTTCAAATTGTGCGACATTGCTAAAGAATACGGACTGGAAAATACATTTATCCACTGCTTCATGGATGGTCGTGATACAGACCCGAAGAGTGGTAAAGGATTTATCGAAGAACTGACAGCTCATTGTGCACAGTCTGCTGGTAAGATTGCTTCTATTGTTGGTCGTTTCTATGCAATGGACCGTGACAAACGTTGGGAACGTGTAAAAGAAGCTTACAGCCTGTTGGTAAACGGTATTGGAAAGAAAGCTACTGATATGGTTCAGGCTATGCAGGAATCTTACGACGAAGGTGTAACTGATGAATTTATCAAACCTATCGTTAATGCAAACTTCGATGGTACTATCAAGGAAGGTGATGTAGTTATCTTCTTCAACTATCGTAACGACCGTGCAAAGGAATTGACTATTGTATTGACTCAGCAGGATATGCCTGAAGCAGGTATGAAGACTATTCCGGGATTGCAGTATTACTGTATGACTCCGTATGATGCATCTTTCAAGGGTGTTCATATCCTGTTCGATAAGGAAAATGTACAGAATACATTGGGCGAATATCTGGCTGCCAATGGAAAGACTCAGCTTCACATTGCTGAAACAGAAAAATATGCTCACGTAACATTCTTCTTCAACGGTGGACGTGAAACTCCGTACGATAACGAAGATCGTATCTTGGTTCCGAGCCCGAAAGTTGCTACTTACGACTTGAAACCTGAAATGAGTGCTTACGAAGTGAAAGATAAACTGGTTGAAGCTATCAATACTCAGAAGTACGATTTCATCGTAGTAAACTATGCTAACGGTGATATGGTAGGACATACTGGTATTTATGAAGCTATCGAAAAAGCTGTAAAAGCTATTGACGACTGCGTGAAAGATACTGTAGAAGCTGCCAAAGCTAATGATTATGAAGT
Source organism: Bacteroides sp. (assembly GCA_019414725.1). GTDB lineage: Bacteria > Bacteroidota > Bacteroidia > Bacteroidales > Bacteroidaceae > Phocaeicola. The sequence continues at coordinate 2,128 of DXLM01000055.1, read as the reverse complement.
TATCATCATTGCTGACCACGGTAATGCAGACCATGCACTGAATGAAGATGGAACTCCAAATACAGCACACTCTTTGAATCCGGTTCCGTTTGTTTATGTAACTGCAAACAAGGATGCTAAAGTAGAAAACGGTGTACTTGCTGATGTTGCTCCTTCTATTCTGCACATCATGGGAATGCCTCAGCCTGCTGAAATGTCAGGTAAAGATTTGATTAAGTAATAAAATACTTTTTTATATCAAAAGGGAATAATCTCACTGGATTATTCCCTTTTTTTGATTGATACATCTATATGTTCTTTTCTCAGCTCAGGTCTTCAGAGCCTTTTTTCGTGTCTGTTTTCTTTGTTGTACGACAAAACTCCTTGCAATAATCTTTTGTGATACAATAAAATTCCATAATTTTATACTTTGAAAATAGGAGCAATTGTTTTTCCTGTTATATTGATATTGCCAGTTTTGATAGCTTTATGACTTTAGTAATTAACAGGTTGCTCCAATCTTAAATCGAACTTATATAAATATGCTATGACGAATCGACAATTGAATTTTGAGAATATTCATAGAGTAGAAAATCTTACATACGAATCTCTGGAAAAGAAATACATCAACGTACAGGTCGTAGGAACTGTATTGACGTATATCGGTATGATGCTTCTTGTGCTGTTCATCCTTTTGGTAGAAAAATTATCCTATCGTACTTTCATTGTTGCCGGTATGGAAGGTTTGTTGCTTTGTTCAGCTATTATCAATCTGATTCTTCTACCCAAGGCATACGCCTATAAAGGGTTTGCTTTCCGTGAGCACGATATCACCTACCGGTCCGGCCTCTTTTTCCCTACTATTGTGACGATTCCTTTGTGTAAGGTACAGCAAGTGAGTATACAGCAGAATCCTATCAGCAAGATTTTCGGTCTGTATTCGATAGCTATAGTCAACGGAGCACAGTTTGAGGCTGAAACAGTTATCCCGGGACTGACGAAAGCGAGAGCAGACGAAATGAAAACAATCATAATGGAGTACATACAACATGGAACGATCTGACTTCTCTGTACCGCGCAGAATGAGTAAGAGTGCCTTTATCATCCTGTTGGTAAAGGAATTATTGAGTTATGCCGGTCCATTTCTTATTTGGGCTATTATCAAGCTGTTCAATTCCGGCAGGCAGCGTTCCCTTATGGAAACAATGGAGATGTTGTTGTTTCTGTTTATCTGTTATCTGGTATTCTCTGTAGTGACGGCATTTATCAGTTATTACTACAAGAAGTATTATATTAAAAACGGAAATCTGATTTTTATTTACGGATTTCTTAAGAAAGAAACAGTCATACCGTTGCAAAAAATACAGTCGTTGAGAACCCGACGAGGCTTTATGTACCGTCTGCTCGATATGAAAGGTGTTTCGTTCGATACACTTGCGTCCAAAGCAGCGGAAGTAGAACTCATTTTGGATTATAAGGACTGGGACGCCCTGATTGAAAGGATCGAACAGCAGGAACAAATGCCGGAGGAGGATAAACAGCCGACGGAAGAGAATTGTGTAATCCGAGAAGCAAAGCCTGTTGCTAATAAATACACGCTGAAACTGAGTAATCTGAATCTGATAAAAGGGGCCTTCTGTCAGAATCATTTCCGGGGAATGATTGTGTTGCTGGGTATTCTGTTTACATTTTACGATAAAGTACTTTCGGCAAGCGATAGAATATTGAATCTCTTCATCGATTATGTCAATGAACATGCCGATTATGCTTCTTTGTCGGTAACGGTATTTGTCATATGCATTATCGTATTATATCTTGTCATAATGATATTGTGGATTGTGAACGTATTTATGCAGTATTACAATATGGAGGTACAGATAGACAAAGCTCAGTTATCTTTCGAGAGTGGTTTGTTTACTCGTTTCAGCAGTCGGTTTTCGTACGATAAGGTTTGTACAGTTTACGTAAAACAAAATATTATAGAAAAATGCCTGGGCTGTTGTACGATTATGCTGAAGCAAGCCTTCAATGCAACCCAAAAAGATAATGAGAGTGATGTGAAAATATACGGATCGAACACTTCCGAACATTTTCTGACACTGTCCAAAATTTTGTGTAAATGGAAACAGGATTCAGTTGTAAGTTTGTT